>JAZASH010000012.1:0-40704 GCA_036343395.1 Eubacterium sp.
AAGGAGGCACGATGAGCGAGAAAAATAACCACACCCCGGCATACTGGGATAACAACCTCTACGTCTGGATGATCACGCGCTTTACCAAGCATAAAGTCTCTTCACACGCAGGGCACGTGACATTTTTCCTGCTGCTCTCCTTTTTTCCGACCGTCATGCTGATCCTAAAAATAACCGCACAGCTACCGGGCATCGACCCGATTTCCCTGGTCAACTCCGTTGAGAACCTGGCTCCCGGTAACCTAAAGGACATCCTGGCCTCCTCGCTGACGGACATCCTGACCCCCTCCGGCGGCGTCTACATCTTTACCGCTATCTCGCTGCTATGGGCCGGATCCAAAGGCTTTGACGGGCTGGCGATGGCACTGGACAGCATCTACGCGAGCAAAAATAAACGCGGCTATCTGGTCCGCCGCGCCTTTTCTGTCGTCTATCTGATCGGCTTTGTAGTGATCTTTGTACTCAGCACATTACTGATTATTTTCGGTGGTGTTTTACTCGATTATATTAACAAAAATTTCGACTTCCCGTTCGAAGGATTTTTGATGCGGATCCTGCTCCGTTACGGGCTCCTGATACTCATATTTATCGTCTTTTTTATCCTGCTGTTACGCTTCGGTCCATACACGCCGAGCGAGTCAAAAGAGGAAAGAAAAGCCCGCCGCGCAGCCAATAAAAATAAGCCGAAAAAAGAACGAATAAAAGCACCGAAAACACGTACCTGGAAAAAGGAAGTGCCGGGTGCTCTTTTGACCGCTGTTTTATGGCTTATTTTTACGATATTATTCTCTATTTATGTCGAGTACCGCCTGGCCAATCCGTCGTATTACGGGAGCCTGGCTTCGGTATTCCTGACATTGTTATGGTTGTATTTCTGTATGATGTTTATCTTTATCGGTGCGCTGTTTAACAACTTCGCTTACCGCCACGGCGAGTCCGCGACCAAGCATCTGATCAAGGACCTCCCCGGCCTCTGCCGCTTCATCTGTCTGAAGGTCTCACGCAGGATCTAAACGCCTGCCTGCACGCCACCTCACGGCCCGGTGCATCCACACCCCGGCCGGTCCTCAACACATCATCCCATACCTATATCCGTCTGATCACCCGGCGCCTTGTACCGGATGTTCCACATCGTCTGCGCCGCTGCCGCGTACTTCTCAAAATCCTCCACCGGGCCCTCCCGTTGGATCTGTGCGCCGCATTTGCAGATCACGATCGCGCGCGCCAGCGTACAGGGGAAGTTCAGCGGCGTCCCGCTCATCTTCGGCTGCCCTCCGCAAAAAGGACACACCTTTAGGGACCACTCCTTCGCAATTCCGTCATCAATCTCACTCATCTGCCTACACTCCTGTCATGGCTGCCGCTGCCTGCCACGCGCGCCCCGCACAGCACCACGCTGCACTCTCTTGCCCCACACAGCACACGCCGCGCACCCGCGCCGTCTATCACAACGCTGCCAGCGCCGCTGCCACAGCCTCTCTCTCGCTGTAATGATGCTTCACTCCCTGGATCTCCTGATACTCCTCATGCCCCTTACCCAGCAGCACGATCATATCGCCGCTCTCAGCATGCGCCACCGCATACGCCACGGCCTCCATGCGATCCTCGATCACGGTATACTCAAGATCCGTCTTGGACAGGCCGACCTTGATATCCTCCACGATATCGGCGAACTGCTCCGTCCGCGGATTATCGCTGGTCACCACAGCATAGTCCGCCAGCTTGCCGACCGCCTCGCCCATCTCATACCGACGCAGCTTGCTGCGATTACCACCACAGCCAAAGATCGCGATCAGGCGATGCGGCTGATACCCCCGCAGCGTCTTCAGCACGCTCTCCGTGCTCACACCGTTATGCGCAAAATCGATCAGCACAGAAAAATCCCGTCCCGTCGGCACTGCCTCGACACGTCCGCGCACCTCGACATGTTGGATCGCCTTTAAAATCTTGGCATCGTCCACGCCCACCAGCGCCCCGAGCGTTACCGCACACAGCGCATTATACACATTAAAAAGTCCCGGCAGTCCGACCATCGCCTCGCTGTTGATCAGCCCGCGCAGCCCAAACTTCATCGCCAGCACATCTTTTTCATTCACATGATTAACTTCCACCGCCATGAGATCCCGCTTGCCGGTGTACTCCTCACAGCCCGCCAGGTACTGCTCATCCGTGATATCCGAAGCCGTCTCATCATCGGCCTTTGCCCCCTGCCCCCAGATGCCGTACGTCTTCACCAGGCAGTGCGCGCCGCGGATGATCCCGGCCGTATGCGGATCGTCCGCATTAAAAATACCCACATGGCAGCGATCAAAAAGAGCCGCCTTGCAGTGCAGATAATCGTTGAAATCCTCATGCTCGTTTTCTCCGATATGATCCGGCGTGATATTCGTAAAAATGCCGTAATCAAAAACCATCCCGGCTACACGATCCATCTTCACGCCCTGCGAGCTGACCTCCATCACGAAGTATTCGCAACCCGCCTCGGCGATGTCTGCGATATAGCTCTGCAGGTCGTAGGACTCCGGTGTGGTGTGCTCGATCGGTGTCACCTGATCGCCGATCGCTACACCGATCGTACCGATGATACCGCACTTCTTGCCGGTCTGCTCGAGGATATTTTTGATCAGATAGGTCGTGGTCGATTTCCCCTTCGTCCCGGTGATCCCGATGCTGGTCATCTTCTTCATCGGATGATCGAAATAATTCTGTGAGATCAGGCTGAGTGCCGCCCGCGCGTTGTCGACCTTGATCACCGCGATCTCCGCCGGGATTTCGATCCCGTACTCGTCCCGGATCGCATCGATGCTACGCTCCACGACAATCGCACTCGCACCCTGCTCGATCACCCCGCCGATGAACTTATGCCCATCCACGATCGTCCCCGCGATCGCCACAAACATAAACCCGTCGGTCACTTTTCTGGAGTCATACGCCAGGTCGACAACCTCAGTCGCGAGGTCGCCCTGCAACAGCTCGTAACTCAGGCCCTCCAATATCTTCTCTAGTGAAATAATACGTCTAGTACTCATCCTGTTATCCTTTCATACAACCGGTCGTCGAAAAACAGCACCTGGCCTCACTCTGAAACGCCTTCGGCGTTAACGACGTTCGGCCGCGGTCTTTTTTCTCCGACCTAATTATGATAGACTGAACAGACCGAAGTCGAGCGTCGTTAGCGGTCGAAGACCGGTTCAGAGCGAGACGAGGTACTGTGTCAGGCTATCATCAGTTCCTACAGTAACCCAAAATGCACCAAAGCTTTTTCTATTCCGTCGTCAAGAACGGCGTCCGTAACGAAGTCGACCTCCGAAAAAATCTCCGGATTACCATCCCCCATGGCGATCGACACCGCCGTATGCTTCAACATCGGCAGATCGTTCGTACTATCACCGAAACTCATCGTCCGCTCCCGCGGCACGCCGAGAAACTCGCACACGAACTGAATCCCCGTCGCCTTCGAGAACCCCCTCGGCACAATCTCATAAAACGTCGGATCCCGCTCGATAAACTCGAACCGATCCTCATACTTCGCCTTGAACCCGGCCATATCGCCGGTCTCATCGAACCACAGCGCCATCTTGTCAAAATCCAACGGATCCGCATCCAGAAACTCGACCTTCCCCGCCTCAAACTCCGGCGACACACTCCGGCCGACATCCCGCGTCGGACGCGGCGTCTTAAAAAATCCCACGACCGCCGGCATCCACGGCTCCCGGTGAAAATACGAGTGCGCACTCCCCTCGAGCACGCCGTCAACATGGAAATTCACCAGATCCTCCGCGATCTCCCGCTGCAGCTCCTGCGGCAGCGTATGATGCAGCAGCTCCTCACCATGATAGATGATGTGCGTCCCGCAGCCGCCGACCACACCGTCAAAGCCGATATCCAGGATCTCCTTGGGCCAGATATCCCGACACCGCCCGGTGCAGAGGAAACACTGATGCCCCCTCCTGCGCAGCTCCGCGATCGCGCGGACCGTACTGTCCGGGACCACCTGCTCCTCGTTGTCGAGGATCGTCCCGTCGATATCAAAAAATACCAGGTATTTGTCTGTCACTGAACTCTCCCTCGCAGACGTCACGCGTCGCCCTTTTTATACATCTCCGGCATCGCCCTGCGATCCCCGACATACATGTACGCCGGACGGATGATCTTACCTTTGTTGGCGAGCTCCTCCATACGATGCGCCGACCACCCGGAGATACGCGCGATTGCAAAAATAGGCGTAAAGAGCTCCTGCGGGATCCCCAGCATCTTATAGACCAGACCGGAATACATATCGACATTGGCACATACCGGCTTGCGTCCCGGATGGCCCTCCATGATCATATCCTTGGAGAGACGCTCCACGCGATCGTACAGCGCGAACTCCTCCTCACAGCCGGCCTCCTTGGCCAGATTCTCAGCCATCCCCTTCAGGATCACCTCACGCGGATCCGACATCGTGTAGACCGCGTGACCCATCCCGTAGATCAGGCCGGTTTTATCAAACGCTTCTTTTTTCATGATGCGGTGCAGATAATCCTCCACGCCGGCATCCGTTTTCCAGTCACAATTCTCCATCAGATCATCGAACATCCGCTGCACACGCAGGTTCGCGCCACCGTGACGCGGTCCCTTCAGCGAGGCGATGGACGCCGAGATCGCCGAGTACGTATCCGTCCCTGACGAGGTCACCACGTGATCGGTAAAGGTCGAATTATTACCACCACCGTGATCCGCATGTACCACCAGCGCCACATCGAGCACGGCCGCCTCCAACTCAGTAAACTGGCCGTCCGCACGCACCATACGCAGGATATTCTCCGCGGTCGAGTGGTCCTTTCGCGGCTGGCGGATGATCAGATCCGCATCCTTCATATAGTGATTATACGCGTGATAAGCATACACCGCGATCATCGGCAGCTTTGCGATCAGCTGCAACGACTGCCGCATGACATTCGGCAGACTGATATCATCCGGCGCCTCATCGTACGAGTACAGCGTCAGGACACTCTTTTGCAGCGCGTTCATGATATTCTCACTCGGTGCCTTCATGATGACATCGCGGACAAAAGAGCCCGAGAGTTCTCGCAGCGACGCCAGGATATTCAGAAATCCCGCCAGCTCCTGCTCATCCGGCAGCTCGCCGAAGATCAGCAGATAGGTCGCCTTCTCAAAGTTGTACCTCTCGTTGCGGGCATTTTTCAAAAGCTCATAAATATCATAGCCGCGATAATGGAGCAGGCCCTCACACGGCTGACGATCGCCGTCCACGACCACGGATCCGATAACCTCCGCGATCTCGGTCAGCCCCGTCAGGACACCGCGTCCGCTTGCGTCACGCAGCCCCTGCTTCACATCGTATTTGTTATACAGCGATCGGTCGATCAGCTTCTGCTTTTCCTGGATCGAAACCAGGCGGTCAAACTCCATGTTCAGCTCATCGCCGAGCGCCATCATCGTACGGTTATCCATCATTCTTCCGTCCCTTCCTAGAAATTCAGTTTTCTATTATAGCACATTTCGCCGCCCCTCGCAAGTCCTTCCCCGATCCGTCCTTCAGAAAAATACCCCCTCGTCTCAGATCGGCTGCAACCTCGTAGCGGACGGTCTTCGGGACGCAATAGAAGGGTAGGTGAAAACCTACCCCTCTGATTATCTGTTATTTGGTTACGCGCTCCATGTTTCTCATTTCTTCATAGCGGTCGGCAGCGTAAACGTGTCTTTTCCCGGTTTCAACAGATAGAGTCTTGTTACTATAGTATTCCATGAATCGTCGTTATTCTTTCGGCCGACGTAGAAGCCCTTCTTTGTCACAACTCCAATATTCCACTCTCCGGAGCAAAGGCCCGGCTCAATCGTAGCATAAACAGGTGAGAGCTTATCCTTTTTCGGATTATAGATAAAGGTGTTTCCATATCCGTCAACCGAGATTCCGTGGATCAGAATTCCGTTTTTCACAGGCACAAAAGCCGGTATCTGAATCGGATGATAGCCATCCTCCGTCTTGTTAAACTCATAATACCCCCTGAAATCCGACATAAGCTTTGTCTTCATTTTGGTCAGTTTCGTTCCATCAAACTTGTAAATAGCCGGATCTCTCTCCATGGTTCCATCATCTGTCACAATCGTACCGGCCATCAGATAGATCGCACCGTCATAGGTTACGCAATTGGTCACACCCATTTCTACCGGCAGCGTAGCTGACATCTTTTTCCATTTTCCGTTTGACGTATCCAGTCTGTAGATATGCTTGCTTTTGATCGCATTCTTCTCATCATCCTCGGGTATTCCTCCGAATACATACAAATACTTCCCGATACTTCCGACATCCGATACCTCTGCATTACCTGAGACTGCCTTCGGAATGTTTTTCAGAAGCTTCATTTCCCACTTAGGCTTTTTCTTGTTGAGATTCACACTCATCAGTA
Source organism: Eubacterium sp. (assembly GCA_036343395.1). Taxonomy (GTDB): domain Bacteria; phylum Bacillota; class Clostridia; order Lachnospirales; family Lachnospiraceae; genus Eubacterium_F. The sequence continues at coordinate 6,414 of JAZASH010000012.1, forward strand.
CATACACGAACTCCGAATCCATCTCGACCTTAACAATCCTTCTGTTAATACCGTTTATGCTATAATTCTGTAAATTGAGCGAACTGCACTTAATACTTCGATCTTCATGATAATATAATGTAGGTGCAAGCACTCCCTTCTTATCTAGGAAATCGTACAGCTGTTCCGCAAAGCTCTTGGTATGCACTCTTGTGAATTCCTTTTTAGACGGCTTGTAAACGGCCAGCTCTCCCACCGGATCGTTTGTGATAGCATAGAGCTTACTGCCTTTCTTATCGGTGAGCAAAGAGTAGAACCAATAGTCATTTACGCCTATATTGGTGAACGTCTTCTCACCGTCCACGATGAATTCGGCGCTTGTTCCCGTAAGTCCCTGGGTTTCAACATACATTCTTGTGTAGGTACCGATCAGGCTGCCGGCATTCTTAATGGTTATCGAACCGCTTTTATTCTTGACGGCGTAAAGCCCGGCGCCTGTCGTTCCGATCGGGATCTCTGTCTTCTCCCCTTCTCCGATTATACGTTTATAGAAAAGCTTTGTGGTGGCATCCAGGCCGGTACCGGTCAGTGTGATGGTTTTTTTCGAAGTGTTGACCTTCATCTGATCGATCACGGGAGTCGGATTCTCAAGCCTTCTGAAATCCAGATAACCCTCTGTCCGACATAAACCTTCCAGCTTCTCTGAGTGCGTCGTCAAAGAGAAAATCTTATTACGGAAAAAGTCCACATAGGCTTTTCCCTTTTTCCCGCCGGCCGCCTTTGACCCCTCCGGGTACATCAACGCCACCAGAGAAGCAAAGCCTACGGCCGAAGGGCAGGCCATGGAGGTACCGGATAAATAGTTGTACCTTACGAAGTCATTCTCCGACACATCGGGTTTGCTGACACCGAGAGAATCGATCGCCAGCGTCACATATCCGTCCTCCTCGGAATCCAAGGAAATATCCGATATCTTAAAACCTATTCCGTATGAGTCTACCCGTGCCGAAATTGACTCATCATAGGACATCAACTTGGTGGATATTTCACTTCTTTCCAACCGATCAACACTATCAGAAAGACCATATGTTGACCCCACCTCGTACAGATCCACCTGTCCGTTCTTTTTCTTCACGATCTCACCGGGTCGTAGCTTTCCGGTTGCGTTAGACTCCTGTCTCAGATAGTTATACAATATGGAAAAATACGTGTTTTTTCCATTCGAATACACACTCTTTTTATACGGGAACCATACATAGCAGGTACTCCCTTTTTTCAGTCCTTTTATCTTTAAAGAAAGAGATGCCGGCTTTGCCGAATCACTAAGACCGCTTTTCGACGAAGCACTAAGCTCCATCGAAGCACCGGAAGGTCCGTAAAAGCGAGGTGCGTCAAAGGTTTTCACGTCGGAAGGATTCGGGTTGAAATTGCAGTCATCCCCCAGAACCGGCTTTCCGTCATAGGAGCTTTTTCCTATCATATCCGAGGAGAATTCCCCATAGTATTCTGTGGTTTTTGCCAGGCGCTCCCTGTCAAAGAGAACGGGTAGGTACTTGTTTTTTGCAACTGAAGACAGGATATTCTGGCCCGATGTGTACAGATCCACCGTTTCGTTTCCGAAATTACTGAAGCTCGTCGGTTCACCGTCCTCGCGCAACGCTCCTACAACAATAAGGTTATCACTCATGGTATTGGCCGGATCGTTGTTGATCGCATCCAGGTTCGATGTCGAATTGCCTGCTGCAAAGAAAAGAGTGATTCCCAGCTTATACATTTTTTCAAAAATATCCTTATTAGCACCGGTACTAAAAGAATCCTCTGCCACCCAGGAGTTGTTGACAAGGTGAATATTGACTCCGTTTTCCTTTGCTTTGGCAATATAGCAAAACGCTGCATAGGCATCAAACAGATCCCCGCCGCCGCCAGTACCGGATGCACCGAGAATCCTCAGTCCCATGAGCTTTACTTTGTTGTCGGACGCACCTGCTACACCGATGCCGTTGCCGACTCTCGCCGCGATCGTCCCGGAGCAGTGTGTACCATGGTCATTATCATCGATCAGTTTAGGGGAGTTCCCGAGAAAATCATATCCATGATCGCCCATAAGGCCGATGTTGCCGGGGTTCTCCCACAAGTTCTCACACAGATCCTCGTGGTCAGTATAAATACCGGTATCCACAACCGCTACCACCTCCGGCTCTGCTGTGCTTTGGGCGGTTTTTTTCAGGGCAATGGATAGATTCTGTGCCGGTATCTTCTCTGCGTCATAGCCACGTGAATAAACCGAATGACCGCCTGTATTCTTCGCTTCCGGAGAGTGCTGCTGATACATTGCGGATGCGTATGTATCATTGCGCGAATAATCCGGATAACTAGTATCCGCCTCAGCTTGCCGACGAATATGTGTGTTCGGGGTTATCGCGAGGATCTTCTCTTTTCCCTTTAGTATCCGGATCATCTCTTTGGTACTGAGGCTGGTGGAGGAAACCAGACTGTAAACGAGGTCGCCCTCCTTTCCGACACACAGCGTATCCTCGATAACAAAATCATCCCCGAGGTACTCCGAAAGGATGCCGGTCTGCGCCGCAAAGGTCGTGGCAGCTTTGTTACTGTCACCGGTAGCGCGCATTGCCCGTCCGAAAGTCTTAGCCGCGTGGCGGTTTTTCCTTACGGATTGCAGGAGGGATTTCTTTCCCTGCTTGACGGGGAGGGCGTTTTTACTGTACTCGATGATCACCTGGTTCGGTTTGTAGGTACCATCCTTCGGCTCTGTAGCCTGCTCCGTCTCGGCTGCCGGCAGCTCCTGCGGCTCCGTTTCGGTCACTTCCTGTTTCGTTTCACTTACCTGCTCAGCCTTTGCTGACGCCTGCTCTGCTTTCCCGGTCGGTCCGACCGGTGACAGCGTCGATGTGATAGCCAGCAGGACACTGAGCGCTACTCCGATGATTCGTTTTCTCCTCATAATGATAACTCCCTTCTGAAATCATTATCACACGTCCCTCTTTCACTCGTGACGTGATCACTAGTACTGCCGTTTTCAAATATCTGGACTTTTTACGCAGGATGTTTTCTCCATCCTGCAAGGCGCCTGAACGCGTCGATGCGGTGGCATCGGCAAGTGAAGGCAACGAAGCAGGTGGAAAAACAGACAAGTAATAAAGTCCGGTTATTTGGAAATGGCAGTACTAGTATCATAGCAGATTTGTAAGAAAAAATCAATTTTTTTCTATAGCAGGGACACCCGGAGCGTGAATCCATCTTATCACTTGCCAACGGTTCGTTTTTGATTTATAATACCAACATAATTGCACGTGGGACTGCAACTATCAACATGACACTGCAAAAACAGGGGGATACGTATGGACGTATTGATTATAGAAGACGATAAAAATATCTCCGACCTGATCGGCAAAACACTCACCGGGGTCGGGTATCATTGCGAGTCTGCCTTTGACGGACTGCAGGGCGAAGAACTGATCGACAGGAAAAAATGGGACATCATCCTGCTCGATCTCATGCTCCCCGAGATCAGCGGCTACGAGCTGCTCGAGTACATCACCACGACGGGCATCCCCGTCATCATCATCTCTGCCATGGGGCAGGTGAGCGACCGGATCCGCGGGCTCCGGATGGGCGCCGATGACTATCTGAGCAAGCCTTTCCAGGTCGGCGAGCTGATCGCACGCGTCGAGGCCGTGATCCGACGGACCTCGACAAAGGAACCGATTTTTACCTACCGCGATGTGACGGTCAATCTCGCATCCCGCACGGTTACGAAAAACGGGGAGGATGTGCCTCTCGCTAAAAAAGAGTTCGAGCTCCTGGCTCTACTCATCGAGAATAAAAATATCGCGATGAGCCGCGAGCAGCTCTACGAGCACGTGTGGGAGGAGGAGTATTTCGGCGAGACCCGTACACTGGACAATCATATCAAGCGTCTCCGTCAGAAGCTGGATTTTGAGGATGTGATCAAGACCGTTTTCCGGATCGGATACCGACTTGAGGTTTTGGAGGATACTGAGGATGAAGATATTTGCTGAGTTATACATCGGGATCCTGGCGATCCTGGTCTTTGTTCTGATCGTATCCGGCGTGCTTATGGTCAACGCCACCTTCGATATGAACATCGACCGTGAGGTGACGAGCGGTACCGAGCGGCATGATATTTTTCAGAACGTTTTTCAGAACAATCTCATCATCACGACGAAAAATGAACAGGCGGATGAGGCCGCCGTGCAAAAGGCGGTCAAGCTGTCCAAGGGCTCAGACTCGCTCCCTGTCACCGTGATAATGAACGACCTGGTCGCTTACTCCGACGAGACGCCGCTCGCGTCGGATACCCCGCCAAAGGAAGGCGTCATCGCGTATCGGAAGTACGAGAAGAATAACAAGACGTATCTCGAGTTTCGGAGTATTTTTAAGAAACGAAATATTACCTATACCTGCGTGACCATGTCGGATATCACCGGTGTGATCGAGGAGAATAACGAGCTCCGGGGCGAGTTCCGACTGATCTATCTGGTCGTGCTCATCCTCGGGACGCTCTTTGCGCTGTGGTTCTCGATCCGCATCACGCGGCCGATCCGCAAGCTCAGCGTCGCGAGTCTGGCGATCGCAAACGGGGATTATTCTAAGAGAATTGAGAAGGTGACGCGCGACGAACTGGGCACGCTGACCGAGTCTTATAATATGATGGCCGATACGATCGAGGAAAAAATCGACGCACTCGAATTGTCCGTAAAGCAAAAGGAAGACTTTATCGCGGCCTTCGCGCACGAGACCAAAACGCCTATGACCAGCATCATCGGGTATGCCGATCTCCTCTACCAGGGCAAGCTGAAGGGCGCCGATCAGCGTGAGGCGGCCGAGGTCATCATGAACGAGGGGCAGCGTCTGCAGGCCCTGTCGCTGAAGCTCCTGGATATGATCGCGCTGGATCGGACGAGTCTGGAGACCGAGATGATCGGTGCTGCCGATATGCTCGAGGACATCGCCACGACGGCGAAGCAGAGTCTGTCGTTCTCCGGGGTTGACTTTACCTATGAGGCAGAGGACGAGTATCTGCGCGTCGACTACGATCTGTTTAAGACGGTCATCCTGAACCTGATCGACAATGCGATCAAGGCCAAGGCGACCCGAATCTCGATCACAGGACAGAAGGAGTCGGAGGATTTTTATGCGTTTGTCGCCGAGGATAACGGCGTCGGGATCCCCGAGGATAAGCTGTCGCGCGTGAAGGAAGCTTTCTATATGGTAGATAAATCCCGCAGCCGTCAGAAGCACGGCGCCGGCCTCGGACTGGCTCTGTGCGACCGCATCATCGCGCTCCACGACGGGCGGATGGACATTTTCAGTAAGGAAGGAAATGGGACTCAGGTGAAAATAATCTTACCTGTTACACAAAAATAACACGGATGTTACAAGTAGGATACATCTCCCTGGTATGATGTGTTTGTATACAAAAGAAACGTTTCGCAACTATCAATCAAACACAGAACCAAAAGGAGGTTTATTATGATGGACAAGAAGTTTATTATTGGCGCTGTCTCCACTCTCTCACTGGTTGCGTTGTTTGCAACCGTACCGGTTTTCAAAAGCGTTGGTACAGAGAACGTTAAAGCTGCCGGAGAGGTAAAAGTCAGCAAGAGCATCGACGAGAAAGAGGTTATGAATCTGGTAGCCACCGCTGCTCCGGAGGAGAAGAAAACGGAGATCGATCCGACGGATACGTTCCCGTACGATGATGTCGTAAAGAACAGTGAGAACATGTACTACATCACCAGCCCGGGATCAGGCTCGGAAAACAGCGAGGTAACAGTAGGTCCGGAGGACTATGAGGACGCAGGGATCCGCAAGATGGCTGAAAAGTACCAGAAGAAAGGCATGGTCCTGACGGATGCTAAGAGAGATGCTGAGGCTTACGGCATCGGCACCGGCGTCGGCGCTTTCGTCTTCACCAAGGGCTTCAACGCCGTTGATGATACAGAGGGCAACAACGAGTTCTTTATCTCCGTTGTCAAGGCAACACCGGATGAGTTCCAGAGCTTTCTTGACAATTACAAGTACGACCTGAAGATAAAGAAGAAGGATTCCGGTATTACCGCTACCTATCGCGATTCGATGAACAGGATTGACATCAACTACCACAAAGACACCGGCATTCTCGAGTTCGTAAATGAGTTCCTTATGGAAGGGATCGGTTGATCCATTTTCTCTTTAACATTACCCACGTGCAAGGGCTGTTGCAGCATCGACTGCAACAGCTTTTTTGATGTTTTTTTGCGCGACGCACGATTTCTTTTGAAAAAGGGGTTGACAACGATGCTGCTTTGGTATATAATGTACATATGAACAGTTGCTCATATGTTTGATTGATATGGAGGTGTAGACATGAAAAAAAAGTTTAAGTTGATTGACCTTGATTGTGCAAACTGCGCTTCTAAGATGGAAGAAGCCATCAAAAAGATCGACGGCGTGATCGACGCGTCAGTAAACTTCATGACACAAAAAATGATGATCGAGGCCCCGGACGATCGCTTCGACGGCATCGTTGACGAAGCCGTCAAAGTCATCGCCAAAGTCGAGCCCGACTGCCAGGTAGTACTGTGAGGTGTGTATGAGTAGAAAGCATAAGAAATGGTTGACGAGAATAATCATATCAGGCGCTGTTTTTATAGCGTTATTCGTATGTGAACACGCGGGGGTACTTGAGCCGCTTGCCTGGTACTGGCAGATGGCCATTTTTGCAGTGCCGTATCTGATTATCGGGTACGACGTGTTACTGCGAGCAGCAAAAAACATCTCCCACGGGCATGTTTTCGACGAAAACTTCCTGATGATGATCGCTACCTTCGGCGCCTTTGGCGTCCAAGAATACAGTGAAGCCGTCGCCGTTATGCTCTTCTACCAGGTCGGCGAACTCTTCCAGAGTTACGCCGTCGGCAAATCCCGCCAGTCGATCCAATCCATGATGGAAATCGTCCCCGAGTACGCGAACATCGAGGAAGACGGCGAACTCACCCGGGTCGATCCCGACGACGTCGAGATCGGTACGATCATCACGATTCTACCGGGCGAGCGCATCCCTCTGGACGGCGTCATCGTCGAGGGCTCATCTATGATCGACACGGCTGCTCTCACGGGTGAGTCGGTGCCCCGCTCCGCGGGAGTCGGTGATGACATCATCAGCGGCTGCGTGAACGGTAGCGGCACGCTGAAGGTCCGCACCACCAAGGAGTTCGATGACTCGACGGTGGCTAAAATCCTCGAGCTCGTGGAGAACGCCTCCTCGAAAAAGGCTCGCACCGAAAACTTCATCACACGTTTTGCTAAATACTACACGCCGATCGTGACGGTCGCCGCTGTTTTGCTCGCTGTCCTGCCACCGCTGATCACCGGCAGTGCCTGGACGATCTGGCTGGAGCGCGCATGTATCTTTCTCGTTATCTCCTGCCCCTGCGCACTGGTTATCTCGGTGCCGCTTGGCTTTTTCGGCGGGATCGGTGCCGCATCCCGGATCGGTGTCCTCGTCAAGGGCTCCAACTATCTGGAGCAGGCGGCCCTGTTGGATACCGTTGTGTTTGATAAGACCGGCACACTCACCGTAGGGTGCTTCCGCGTCACGGAGCTCCACCCTGCCGGCGATGACGCCTATGTGGTCCCGGCCGGTAGCTCAGACGCCGGCGCTGATGCAGGCACTGTGAATAACGCCGGTACCGGCCCGTCTGTGGCTGCACAGGAGCTTCTGCGGCTGACAGCCTATGTGGAGGGCTACTCCACGCACCCGATCGCCGCGTCGATCCGCCAGGCATACGAGGATGCTACGCACGAGTCGATCAACCGCGAGCTCGTCACCGATGCGACCGAGATCGCCGGCCACGGGATCCGCGCTGTCGTAGACGGTCGGACGCTGCTCGCCGGCAATGCGAAACTGATGACATCAAACCAAATATCCTATACTCCCTGTGACTCCATGGGTACGATCGTGTACCTCGCCGATGCGGATCAGCAGACCTATCTCGGCTGCATCGTGATCGCCGACCAGATCAAGAACGGCGTGCGCGAGAGCCTCGCTGCGATGCACGCAGCCGGTGTCGAGAAAACGGTTATGCTGACCGGTGACCATCGGCCTGTCGCTGAGCATGTCGCCTCTCTCATCGGGATCGACCAGGTCGAAGCAGAGCTCCTGCCGGCCGACAAGGTATCTGCGGTCGAGAGACTCCTCGATCCGTCGGCTCACCATACGCTGGCCTTTGTCGGGGATGGGATCAACGATGCGCCTGTGCTGATGCGTGCGGATATCGGTATCGCGATGGGTAGCATGGGAAGTGATGCCGCGATCGAGGCGGCGGATATCGTGATCATGGATGATGATATCGGTAAGATCGCAAAAACGATCCGCATGGCCGGGAAGACCTTACGGATCGTTCGTGAAAATATCGTATTTGCTTTGGGGGTTAAGTTCGCGATTCTCGTGCTCGGCGCACTGGGCATCGCCAATATGTGGCTGGCGGTGTTTGCCGATGTCGGCGTCGCCGTCATCGCGATCCTCAATTCGATGCGGATGCTACGCACCCGATTATCTCAGTAATTGAGGATAGCTGATTGGTCTCCGCATAGGACTGGAGGCCATCGATGATTTCGGATGTTACGGTTGGGTGGTAGAAGTTAGCGGTGCCGACCGCAACCATCGTTGCTCCGGCCATCATCAGTTCGAGAGCATCGTCGGTGGACTGCACACCACCCATACCGATGATCGGGAGTTTGACCGCCTGCGCCACCTGATACACCATGCGCACCGCGATCGGATGTACCGCCGGGCCCGACATACCGCCGGTCTGGTTTGCCAGCGCAAAGGTCTTTCTCCTGACGTCGATCTTCATACCGGTCAGCGTGTTGATCAGCGAAACGCCGTCCGCACCACCGGCCTCGACCGCACGCGCCATCTCTGTGATATCCGTCACATTCGGTGAGAGCTTCATCACCACCGGCTGTGCGGCTATTTTTTTGATCTCTCTGGTGATTTCCTCTGCCATCTCCGGCTTCTGACCAAAGGCGATCCCGCCCTCTTTCACGTTCGGACAGGAAATATTGATCTCGAGCAGATCGATATCGTCTCTGACATCCGACTCAGCCAGACGCTTCACGACATTCAGATACTCCTCCGTCGAGTGGCCGCACACATTCACGATCACCCGCGCCTTCTGCTCCTTTAAAAATGGCAGATCTCTCCGTAAAAATGTCTCGATCCCCGGATTCTGCAGCCCGATTGCATTCAGCATCCCGGCCGAGGTCTCCACGACGCGTGGTGTCGCGTTGCCCTCCCACGGGTGATCGGCAACTCCCTTCGTCGTCACCGCTCCGAGCTTACTCAGATCGACAAACTCTCCGTACTCCATCCCGGAACCAAACGTCCCCGACGCCGTCGTAATCGGATTCTCAAACGTTTTTCCGGCAAACTCTACTCGAAGTAAATCGCTCATAAAAAAGACACTCCTTATCTCTACTACGCAGCAGCCATATGAGCACAGGACGTTTCATATGGTTGCGGAAATCATATATCACATCCCGGTTTTACAATGTAACCTCTTCTGCCGGGAAAACCGGCCCGTCTGCACACACGCGCTTATTCTTCACCTGCGAATGCTCATCCACCTCGGCGGACTGGCAAACACATCCGAGGCACGCACCGATGCCGCACGCCATCCGCTCCTCGAGCGACAGCCACACCGGCGTCCCGAACTGCTCACCATGGTTCTTCACACCACGGAGCATCGGCGTCGGTCCGCAGGCATATATCACATCGCCCTGGACATCGTTTTCATTCATGGCATCGATCACGGTACCATGCGTACCGCGTGAGCCATCGTCGGTAGCAATATACAAGTTGTCAGCCACCTTATATAAGTCGTCAGACAGGAAGTCATGCCTGTCTCTGTACCCGATAACCGCGGTAACAACCGCCGAAGGATCCAACTTTTTTATCGCTTTTGCCACACAGAGCATCGGGGGAATACCGATTCCTCCTCCGATAAGTATCACATTCTTCAGATTTTTATTCTCATCCAGCGGAAACCCATTTCCGAGCGGTCCCATCACGCGCACCTTGCTCCCCGGTGTCATCAGCGACAGCTCCGCCGTCCCGTATCCGACCACGCGATACACCAGGCGCAGTCTCCCGCCCTCCGTATCGATCTCGCAAATACTGATCGGTCGCGGCAACAGATGCCCCCCATCATGACAATAAAGCGAGACAAACTGCCCCGCTTTTGCATTTTTTACTATTTCCGGTGCCTGCAGCCAGATCGAATATACATCCGGCGCCAGTCTTTCTGTTTCACTAACTAAACAATCAATCAGAGCTTTCATAATCTCTCCTATGCACTCCGTCAAGTTTCCTTAGAAAATCCGATTAATATCATCAATCATATCGATGGTGGCCTGTCTGGCAGCCAGAGCGAATCCCTGATCGCCGAACTCGCGATACTTATCCTGCTTATACGCACAGATAATACCGCGCGACGAATTCACGATCGCACCCAGACCATCGTCATTGAAGTACGGTCGCAGCATATCCGCCGTGCCGCCCTGCGCGCCATACCCCGGCACCAGGATGTAACTGTACGGCATCAGCTTTCGCAACGACGCTCCCATCTCCGGATATGTCGCACCGACGACCGCACCGACATTCGAATAATTCCCGTCCATACAATCCGAGCCCCACTCGTTGACCTTCTCAGCGACCAGCTCATACAGCGGCCGGCCGTCGATCAACTGATCCTGAAACTCGCCGGAGGACGGATTCGACGTCTTCACCAGGACAAACATACCCCTGTTCTTCTCGCGGCACACATCAACAAAAGGCTTCACGCCATCCGACCCCAGGTACGGATTGACGGTCACCATATCCTCATAAAAACCACGCAGCTCCGTACGGCCAACCGTCACCGAGCCGATATGGCCCTCCGCATACGCAGCCGATGTCGAGCCGATATCGCCACGCTTGATATCACCGATGACGATCAGGCCCTTCTGCTTGCAGTACTTCACGGTCTTATCAAAAACCATCATACCCGGAAGACCGAACTGCTCGTACATCGCGATCTGTGGCTTCACAGCTGGGATGAGATCATGGATCTCGTCGACGATCGCCTTATTATACTGCCAGATCGCCTCACCGGCGGTCCCCAGGGTCTCCTCGAACTGCTCAAACGCAGAATCCATAATATGCTTCGGAATGTAGTCGAGCATCGGATCGAGACCGACTACCACCGGGGCATTTTTCTCCTGAATCTTTTTTATCAACTGCGAAATCATGGTTGTCCTCCTACTCAATATCCATCGGATCGATAAACAGATCCAGATCACCAAAATCATCCAGACCGAAGTCCTCGATAAAGCCGCAATTCCGGATATCCTCGACCACATGATTGTTGGTGATCACATGCGGGATCTCATCCTTGGTCACCCAGCGACAATCATGCAGATCCTCCGAGAGCACGGTCTCCGGCGAGTTGGTATCCACTAAAAATGCGATGCCGGCGGTGCAAACCTCACCGGCCGTAAAGCCCCAGGTGTACAGCGGCTTTACCACCTCGACGTTCAGGCCTACGCGCTCGTTACAAACACGGCAGACCGCCGCCTCCGGTGTCTCACCAAACTCCATCACGCCGTCGAGAAACTCCCACTGATACGGATCAAAAATACGATCATCGTACCAGCGCTCCACTGCGAGATAGGTGTCCTGATAACGGACAATCCCCTTAACTAAGAATCTGAATTTTTCCATTCATTCATCCCTCTCTGTGCGCCTTCACGCACCATCACTCTGTCTGTCACAGGCAGCCGTACCCGGCCACCTGCTCTCCACTGTCGGCTGCTCTGACATTACTTGGCAGTCAGGTAGCCCTTTGCCTTCAGCAGCTCTGCCATCAGCACGCCACCGCCGGCTGCACCGCGGACGGTGTTGTGTGAAAGGCCGACGAACTTCCAGTCAAAATAACTATCCTCGCGGAGACGACCGATACTGATGCCATAACCGTTCTCGTAATCAACATCCAGCGCCACCTGCGGACGATTGTCATCCTCGAGATACTGGATAAACTGCTTCGGCGCACTCGGCAGACCCAGGCTCTGCGGCTCGCCCGAAAAGCTTACCATCGCCTCGATCAGCTCTTCCTTGGTTGCTTTTTTATTCAGGTTAACAAAGGCTGCTGCAGTATGACCGTTGAGGACCGGCACACGGATGCACTGGCTGGTGATAATCGGATTCTCAGCCGGTACGATCACGCCGTTCTCCACATGTCCCCAGACACGCAGCGGCTCCTTCTCACTCTTCTCTTCCTCACCGCCGATAAACGGGATGATGTTGTGCTCCATCTCCGGCCAATCCTTAAAGGTCTTGCCCGCACCGGAGATTGCCTGATAGGTGGTCACGATAGCCACGGTCGGCTCAAACTTCTTCCAGGCAGTCAGCACCGGAGTGTAGCTCTGGATCGAGCAGTTCGGCTTAACGCAGATAAAACCGCGGGTGGTGCCGAGTCTCTGCTTCTGATGCTCGATTACCTCGAGGTGCTCCGGGTTGATCTCCGGGATGATCATCGGCACGTCCGGAGTCCAGCGATGCGCGCTGTTGTTCGACACGACCGGAGTCTCGGTTTTGGCATACTCCTCCTCGATCTTCTTGATCTCATCCTTGGTCATATCAACCGCGGAAAAGCAGAAGTCAACCTCCTTCGCAACCTCTTCTACCTCATTTACGTTCTTAACGATAATACCCTTTACGGCTGCCGGCATCGGAGTATCCATCTTCCATCTGTCTCCGACTGCCTCCTCATACGTCTTGCCCGCACTTCTCGGACTCGCCGCGATAGCAACAACCTCAAACCACGGATGATTCTCCAGCAGCGAAACAAAGCGCTGCCCCACCATCCCGGTGCCTCCTAAAATACCAACTTTTAACTTATCACTCATTTCTTTCAACCTTCTTTCTATCAATGATGGAACAATCTTATTCCGGTAAATGACATAACGATACCGTGCTTATCGCACGCCTCGATAACCTCCTGATCGCGGATCGATCCACCCGGCTGTGCGATATACTTCACGCCGGAGCGGTACGCTCTCTCGACATTATCACTGAACGGGAAAAATGCATCGGAGCCGCACACAACATCTTTCGCGTACTCTTTGATCCACGCTGCCTTCGCCTCCTCATCGAACACCGGAGGCTTCTCTGTGAAGACCTTCTCCCACTCGCCGTCCGCGAGCACATCCATATAATCTGCACCGATATACAGATCGATCGCATTGTCGCGATTTGCTCTCTTGATCTCGTCCTTGAACGGCAGGTTCAGTACCTGCGGGCTCTGACGCAGCAACCAGTTATCGGCCTTCTGTCCGGCCAGACGTGTACAGTGAATACGTGACTGCTGTCCGGCACCGACACCGATCGCCTGACCACCCTTTACGAAGCATACGGAGTTCGACTGTGTGTACTTCAGTGTGATCATAGCCACGGCCATATCGATCCGTGCGCTATCCGGGAGATTCTTATTCTCGGTCACGATGTTATCGAAAAACTCTTTGTTGATATTCAACTCGTTACGTCCCTGCTCGAACGTGATACCAAAAACCTCTTTGTGCTCGATCTCCGGCGGCGTAAACTCCGGATCCATCTCGATGATCGCATACGCGCCCTTCTTTTTCTCCTTCAGGAGTTCCAGAGCCTCCGGCTCATATCCCGGAGCGATGATACCATCGGAAAACTCTCTCTTGATGATCTTTGCCGTCGACACATCACACACATCCGACAGCGCGATGAAGTCTCCGTAGGAGGACATACGATCCGCGCCACGGGCACGTGCATATGCGGCAGCCAGCGGTGAAAGCTCACCCAGATCATCCACCCAGTAAATCTTCGCCTCAACCTCTGAGAGCGGGAGACCTACGGCAGCACCGGCCGGCGATACATGCTTAAAAGAAGTCGCTGCCGGGAGGCCTGTTGCCTTCTTCAGCTCACTGACTAACTGCCATCCGTTTAAGGCATCCAGGAAGTTGATATAACCCGGTTTACCATTGAGGATTTTAACCGGTAACTCACCGCCATCCTGTGCATAAATTTTAGACGGTTTCTGGTTCGGATTACAACCGTATTTTAACTCTAATTCTTTCATGAAAATGCTCCTTTCTGATCAGCCTCAAGCCCGCATCTTTCAGGCCTTCAGCCACACACCCTATCACTGATTTTTATTGACAATTTTAGTCTCATACTCACCGGTTGCAATATCGATATAACGAACAAAAAGTGAGACTTTATTATCTTCATTTAAACTGTTCCAGATCATATCGGTAAACTCGTTAATATCATCCGAAACAGACACCCATGTCGGGTCACCCTCATAGCTCGGAAGCGGATTGCCATCGCCCATGTAGGTGTGGATAAAATACCCCTCACCGGCTGTCGGATTCTGATAATGATACGTGAAACGATCGCAGCCTTCCGGATTGCCGTTGTGGCTTTTCAGAATCGACATAGCGAAATCAAAGCTGCCGCGGTTAACACGGAGAATACCCGAAATACGCGGTGTGTAGTTCGGCGCATCCGGCTCGAACTCACGTGTCTTCAGCGCCTGCTCGAAGCTCCAGCCCTTCTCCATGTAATCATAGATCGTATCGGTCTGATCGCCGTTCGTCACGATGGTATCGATCCCGCGCACACGCACCGGCGCATAGATGATCAGGCTCGGATCCTCTACCTTCGACTCATCATAAGCCTGCGTGCGGATGCCCTCACCATCCTCTACGAAAACTCTATTTCTACTATTCTCACTACGTCCCATGATAAAGTAAGCCGTTACCGCATACTTTCCATTCGGAGACTTTCCAATAACAATACCGCGTCCCGGGTATGCATTGTTTTTTAACTCGTTCTCGAGTGATACTTGATTCATGAATAATTACCCCCTAAAAAACTTAACTCTCCAGCTCCAGCGGCTTATCCTTCTGCATGCGCTCGCACATCTCGACGAACCGCTCCAACGGCACATCATTCACCTGCTGATTCGTCCCGCGAATATTCAGCGAAACGGTGCCGTTCTCCACTTCCTTATCACCAAGAACAAGAATATACGGCGTCTTCGCCTTCTTATAATTCTTGATCTTATTCATCATGTTCTTATCGGAATAATCGGTCTCCACACGGATGCGATGATCGCGGAGCGTCTCCTCCACCTTCTTCGCATACTCGTTGTGCTCCTCACGGATCGGCACGATGCTCGCCTGGATCGGCGACAGCCAAAACGGAAACGCACCCTTGAAATTCTCGATCAGGATACCGATAAACCGCTCAAACGAGCCAAACAACGCACGATGGATCATAACCGGCTGCTTCTGCGTGCCGTCCGGCGCCGCATACTTCAGCTCGAAGTTACCCGGCAGCTGGAAATCCAGCTGGATCGTACCCATCTGCCACTCACGCCCGAGCGCATCCTTCATCTGCAGGTCGATCTTCGGACCGTAGAAAGCGCCATCGCCCTCATTGATCTCGTAACCGCCCTCGCCGTAGGTCTTGTCAAGGATCTCCTTCAGCTCGGCCTCTGCCTTATCCCAGAGCTCGATATCGCCCATGAAATCATCCGGTCTGGTCGACAGCTCCGCACGATAGGTCAGCCCCAGCGTGTTATAAATCGCATCCGCGATCTCCATGATATCGGCGATCTCCTTACCGATCTGATCCTCCATCAGGAAGGTATGATCATCATCCTGGTGGAAAAGCTGAACACGGAAAAGACCATTCAGCTCGCCGGACTTCTCCTTACGATGGATCGGTGAAGTCTCCGAAAACCGCAACGGGAAATCCTTATACGAACGTCCCTCGTTGCGATACACATTGATCGCATTCGGACAGTTCATCGGCTTGATCGCGTAAACCGTATTCTCGTCGATCTCGGAGATGAACATATTATTCTGATAATGAGCCCAGTGGCCCGACGTGATCCACAACTCACGAGAATTCAGCACCGGTGCTGAGATCTCCTGATAGCCGTGACGCTCGTGGATATCGCGCCAGAAGTCGAGGAGAGCGTTGTACAGCTTCCACCCCTTCGGCAGCCAGTATGGCATACCCGGTGCCGTCTCGTGGAACATAAAAAGTCCCAGCTGCGGTCCCAACTTCTTGTGATCGCGCTCCTGCGCCTCACGTACGAGAGCCAGATGCTCCTTTAACTGCTGCTTGTCCGGAAACGCATAGAGATAAATTCTCTGCATGCTGTCCCGATTCTCGTCCCCGCGCCAGTACGCGCCGGACGCACTCTTTACTTGGAAAGCGGTACTCAGAAGCTCCTGCGAATTCTCCACGTGAGGACCGCGGCAAAGATCGACGTAGTCATCACCGGTGTAGTAGATCGTGATGATCTCATCCTCCGGCAACTCCTCGATCAGCTCCATTTTGAACTTCTGATCCTTAAAAATCTCCCGAGCCTCGTCCTTGCTGACCTCTTTCCGTGTCCATGGCTCCTTCCGCTTGAGGATCTCGCGCATTTTGTTCTCGATCACCGGATAATCGTCCTGTGTAACCGGACGCGGAAGTGTGAAGTCGTAGTAGCAACCATCTTCGATCTGTGGTCCGATGGAGAACTGCACCTCATCCTTTCCGAAAATCTCGATGACCGCCTTCGCGAGGACATGTGCCAGCGAATGACGATACAGCCCTAAAAATTCTTCCTTTTCCATGATGTTTTATCCTTTCTTCCTCCCGTATGCACCTACCGGATGCAACGAGGTATTTTCTCACAGCCGTGAAGCCCATGAGAATTAACTTATATCATACCCTATTTTGCCCGATTTGTAAAGGGCGGATTCACCCGCCCGCCGAACCTCACAGATACGTGTCCAGCCACTCGCCGATCTCACGCCAGTACAGCTCCTCACCGACCCAGTACGCCTCCGCATGCTCGGCCCCCGGGATCGTCACCGACCGCTTGTGCTCCGCGCTGCACGCCTCATACAGCGGCTCCATCATGAAATACGGCACGAAGGTATCCCGATCGCCGTGGATAAAAAGGATCGGAATGCGGATCTTTTTCACCTGCTCCTTCGCCGCGAAAGCGTGGAACCCAAACCCGTACCGCTTTTTCGAGATCACCTGACACACATCGAGGATCGGCCGCACCGGCAGTCCGAACACCTCGCGGATGTGGAAACTGAACTCTTCCCAGGGCGACGAATACCCGCAATCCTCGATCGCGCAGTGCACCTGCGGCGGCAGCTCCTCGCCGCTCGTCCCCATCACCGTCGCGCCGCCCATCGACACGCCATATAAAAATATCCTCGCCTCCGGATCCATCTCTACCAGCTTGCGGATCCAGCCGACGATATCCCGTCGCTCCTTGATCGCCATCCCGATATAGGTGCCCTCGCTCTTGCCATGCCCCCGGGCATGCCCAGCAAACACGTTATGGCCCATCTCATAAAACCGCTTCGCCTGATTCGAAATATCCTGCATCCGCTGGTTCTTATACCCATGGCAGCAAACCGCATACGTATGCGATCCCTCGTTCCGATGGAACCGTCCATACAACCTCAAGCCATCCTCCGAAGTCTGCTCCCACAGTTTCCCGGTCTCCAGCCACTCCACAGCCTCCTTCACGTGCTCATTCAGGTACCCATGCTCCCCCAGCACCTCAACATCATCCACCCACTGCGGCGACTTTCTTTTCAACGTCGTATCCACCATAAAAAAGGCTATAGCAGTGATCAACCCCATCACCACAATAACCTCACAAATAATCGCCACCCACCAATTCATAAAAATGAATAGGACAAGCAGCCCCAACAACACAAAATATATCCCCAACCGTTGAAGTAACTTCCCTTTATTCATAAGCACCTCCAAGCTAGAAACATCTCACAGGACTGCCGAAACATAGACCGCAGTCGAACGTCGTTAGCGCCGAAGGCGGTTTGAAACAGGATGTTTCAGGAGCTTCGGCGAGCATGCCAGCCCGAACACGGACGTGAGGGCTGCGAGCCCGAAGCTCCTAAGTGTGAGACAAGGTACTATTTTCGGCAGTCCGACTACATCCCTCTCAGCACTTCCACCATATACTTCCACGTACGCGCCACACTCCCCACGTCGAGCGTCTCGCCCGTCGTATGCACGCCCTTCATATCCGGTCCCACCGACACGGCATCCAGTCCGTCGATCCTCGCGGCAAAGAACCCGCACTCCAGCCCCGCATGTATCACATCGACCACCGGCGTCCTCCCATACACCCTCTCGAAGGTCGCGACCATATGCTCCCGCAACGGCGACTCCACCCGGTACTCCCATCCCGGATAAGCCCCCTCGACAGCCGGCTCGCCGCCGATCAGCCGGATCATCCGACACACACGCGCGATCAGCTCTTCCTTCTCCGTCGCCACACCAGACCGCACGGAAAAGCCGATCTCCACGGCCTCCTCCGTCGTATGCAGGATGCCCATATTCAGCGAGGTCTGCACGAGCCCCTCGACATCCGGACTCATCCGCTGTACACCGGCAGGCAGCACCCGCAGCGCATCGATCACACGCGCCCGGCTCACCTCGTCCATCGGCGCCGCAGCCACGATGTCAGCGCCATCCCCGGCGCCATCCCCGGCGCCACTCTCCACGCGCACCCGCAGTCCGGCATCCGTCGCATGATACTCCTGTAAAAATACCCGCTCGCACTCATCAGCCACACGGGTCATCGCCTCCACATCACCGCGCACCACAGCCACCGCTGCCGCCGGAATCGCATTATCCTTCTCCCCGCCGTCGACGCAGATCAGCTCCCACGCACCCGCGAGCCGCTCACATAACCGCTCCAAAAGCCGCCCCATGAGCACGTGCGCATTCGCACCGCCTTTGACGATCTCGATCCCGGAGTGACCACCCGCGAGACCCTCGATCACGATCCGGCACACCTCGCCGGCACACTCAGCAGCCCGTACCACCGGGATCCGTCCCTTCACGGTCGCACCACCGGCACAACCACAGGTGATGATCCCTTCATCCTCAGAATCGATATTGATCATCCGGCGTCCCTGCAGCACGCCCATATCGAGCGCCTGCGCGCCCAGCATCCCGATCTCCTCATCCGCGGTAAACACCGCCTCGATCGGCGGATGCGCGATTGCATCAGAGTCCAGAATCGCCATCACAGCCGCCACCGCGATGCCGTCATCCGCACCGAGCGACGTCCCGTCGGCCGTGATCGTCTCTCCGTCACAGAGCAGGCGGATCGGTTCAGTATCCAGGTCGATCTCCACACCGGCATCCTTCACGCAGACCATATCGATATGCCCCTGCAGGATCACCGGCTCGTGATCCTCGTAACCGGCCGTCCCCGGCTTTTTGATCACGACATTATCCGCCTCATCGCGATACACCTCGAGCCCGCGCTCCTCCGCGAAGGCCACCAGATACGCGCTGATCGCACCGGTATTGCGTGAGCCGTGCGGGATCCCCGCGATCTCCTCGAAAAACCGGAAAACCTCTCTCGGCTCCAACCCATCCAACACTGCCATGCTTCTCTCCGTTACTGTTTCTCTACATGATGAAACTGCTTTTTCCCGGTCGCGTAATCCCCCACGATCTGCCCGTGACCGTACAGCTTATACTTATATGTCGTCAGACCCGCCAGACCGACCGGTCCTCTCGCGTGGATCTTGCCCGTGCTGATCCCGACCTCGGCACCGAAGCCGTACCGGAATCCATCCGAAAACCGCGTGGAGCAGTTGTGATATACACCGGCCGAGTCCACCATCTGCATAAAGCGCTCCGCCTTTTTATCATCTGTTGTGATGATCGCGTCGGTATGATGCGAGCCGTGGATATTGATATGACGGATTGCCTCATCGAGGTCCTCCACCGTCTTCACGCCCACCGTGAGTGCCAGATACTCGGTATCAAAATCATCTTCGGTGATCAACTCGATCTCGCCGTCACTCACCGCACCGGCCACCGCCGTGGTCCCGCGGATCGTCACATTCTCATCCGTGAGCGCCTTTGCCAGCTTCGGTAAAAATTCCTTCGCGATATTTTTATGTACCAGCAGCGTCTCTACCGCGTTGCACGCCGCCGTATACTGGATCTTCGCATCCACGATCACCCGGATCGCGAGTTCCTGATCCGCGTCCTCATCCACATAGATGTGGCAGATTCCATCCGCATGTCCCATCACCGGAATCTTGGTATTGTCCATGATGTGACGGACAAACGCGTTTGACCCGCGCGGGATGATCAGGTCCACGTACTTGTCGCACTTCAGCAGCTCATCGATCTCTGCGTGCGACTCCGCCTGATTCAGGCACCCCTCCGGAAGTCCGGCCTTCACGACACTGTCATGGATCAGACGGAAAAGGATCCGGTTCGTATTTACGGTCTCCTTGCCGCCCTTCAGGATCGCGCAGTTACCGCTCTTGATACACAGGGAGGCGATCTGCACCAGCGCATCCGGACGCGCCTCAAAAATCACCCCGATCACACCGATCGGACAGGTGATACGCTGCAGGTTCAGCCCCTCATCCAGATCGCGGTTCATCGTCACTCGCCCCAGCGGATCCGGGAGCTTGCGCAGCATCTCGAGCCCGGCGCATACATCATCCAGCTTGTGCCCGTCGAACTTCAGACGCTTTACGACCGCCTCAGCCACACCGGCCGACGCTGCCGCGTCCATATCCTTATCATTCATCTTGAAAATCTCTTCCGCGTGCTCACGCAGGGAATCCCCGATCATGACCAGAGCCCGATTACGCATCTCCACATCGGACGCCGCCATATCCGCGGACGACTCTTTCATTCTCTTTGCTACTTCCTCGATCGTAGTCATTGGCTATCTTCCTCCTTTGACGGATTCATCACACGCTTTTTTATCGCCCCGACGATCGCAGCCGCCGCGATACCATAGGCGATCCCTAACAGTATACCACAAAAAACGTCCGTTGGGTAGTGTACACCTAAATAAAGTCTGGAAACGCCGACAACCAGCGCTATAACCAGGAACAGCGCACCGAGCCGATGCGCTTTTTTCTTTTCGATGATCCAGGGAAGTGTCAGAAGCAGCACCGTCGCCAAACAAAAAGCGAGCGACGTATGCCCGGACGGAAAAGACCCATCCGTCGGATACTCCGAGATCGGCGTCAGCCCCGGGATCTCCGTGAAAGGTCGCGGTCGGTCGACGATTTTTTTGATGATCAGATTGGTAAAAAGGCCCGAAAGGGCGACGGCCGTGGCGACCGAGATCCCGACCCAGCGGGTCTTTTTGATCACGATCAGGAGCAGAGCCAGCGCGATCACAAACACTCCCTTAAATCCGACGAGCCAGGTAAAAACCTCCATGATCGGAGTCAGAAATCCACATCTCACATGGTCCTGAAAAAATAAAAGAATCGATGCTTCCATGGTACCCTCCTGCCTTTCCAAAGATGCATGTTTTATTCATTATTCGCCAGGGGATTGAGGTCCCGATTATCCAGCCAATCCTGTGTGATGATCGTAACGGGATAATCCTTACCGTCCGCGGTCACCTGCGTGATCATCGAGTCGGCGCTGTACAGTCCCTCGTTGACAAAGGACTCCTTATCCGGTTTCTGTCCATCCTCGAGCAGCTCGATTGCCGCACGGACGTTAGACCCGTACATCGGATAACATTCGCCGATGCAGGCGATCTCACCATCGATCAGATACTGCATCGCATCCTTGCTGACACCGTCAAAAGACAGCACCATCACATCACCGCCCGCCAGATTCAGACCGGGCTTGCGCCCACTCTCACGGATTGCCTTCAAAGCCCCCAGGGCCATATTGTCATTTTCAGCGTAAATTACATTTGTTTCCGGATGGTTATGAAGCGTCCTCGCGGTCACCTCATACCCCTTTGCTTCCGTAAAGTCACCGTCTGCCATATCCACGATATCCCAGTTATACTTCCTGGCAGCCTTCGTCAGTCCCTCCGTGCGTCCCAACTGTGCCGACGCCCCCAGAGAGCCCTGCAGATCAAAAATGTGCACCTCCGAGTTATCAATATCCTTTCTCTTCAGGTACTGCTCGAGCCAGGATGTCACCTTATCTCCCTCGAGCCGGAAATCCGAACCGATCCAGCACGAGTACAGCGTCGCATCCTTGACATTGATCCGGCGGTCGATCAGGATCACGGGGATCCCGGCAGCCTTCGCCTCACCGAGGACATTGTCCCAGCCAACCTCCGTAGCCGGTGCCACGACGATATAGTCGACGCCCTGCTGGATAAAACGACGAATCGCCATCGCCTGGTTGGCCTGCTTCTGCTGCGCGTCCTCAAAGAAGATCTGATAGCCGTTCTCCGTCGAGAAGGTCGCCTGCAGCGAAGCCGTGTTGGCCCGCCTCCAGTCGGACTCTGCACCGAGCTGTGAAACGCCCACGCGGATTAAATCCTTATGAACGCCAATATCTCCCGCCCCGCCCTCATCGGGCGAAGCGGGAGTGCATCCACCGGTTATCACACTGATAACCAATATTATACCAGCAAATAATCGAACTGTTTTTTTTCGTTTTCCCATAGGCAAAATATGTATAAATCAGCTCTTCTTCGTGCGTCCTTTGAATGCCATAACGACAGACTGGATGATCAGGAACAGACACAGCATAGCCGCCGTCGTGATACCTGTCCACCATGCCTCACCGAGTCCGGCAGACGCCACAATATTTTTGATGGTACCGAGCGAGAGCACACCTACGAGTGTACCCAGGATATTTCCGACACCACCGGTCAGCATCGTACCACCTATGATTGAGCAGGCGATGGCATCCATCTCCATACCCATCGCATGCGATGGTGATCCGGAACCGACGTGCATGAAATATACGAAACCTCCGATACCGGCCAAAACCGAGCAAATGATATGCGACAGGAATCTCGTACGCTTAACATTGATACCCAGCATGAGAGCCGAGTTCGCGTTTCCGCCGACCGCATAGAAGTTTCTTCCAAGCTTACTCCAACGAAGCAGCAGGAACATCAGGATAACCAGCACGATCGCTACGATCACCCCGACCTCGACATACGCATTGATGTAAACGCCTCTCTTATTGGTACGACCGAGGAACGGTACGATCACATGCGTATCCTTCAGATTCATGAATCCCTGGTGCGCTACGTTGAACGGCTCTGCGTTTACAATCGTCGTCATACCTCTGGCGAAGAACATACCGGCCAGTGATACGATGAACGGCTGGATCTCCAGATAAGCAACCAGGTAACCCTGAATAAGACCGAATGCCAATCCGATTCCGATCGCAAGAAGCATGGATACGATCAGGTTACCGCCGGCTTTGTCCAGATACACCGCACAACTCATGGATACGAGAGCCGCCACACCACCGATCGAGATATCGATCCCGCCGGTTACCATAACGATTGACATACCGAGCGCGCCGATGATCAATCCGGCATTATCATTCAGGATATTGAAAAATGTCTGCGCGGATAAAAATCCACCGCCCTGGAATACGATAGCGCCAACATACATCAGAACAAAGATGACAACTGTGATCATAAACAACAGGTTGGATTCATTCATTTTTCCGATTCTGGCAAAGAAGGATGGTTTTTTTGTTGCTTCCATGTCAAGCCACCTCCTTTACCGTCGCGCGTTTTTTCTTGAGTTTGGCGATACCCTCTCGCACCGCCGGAGCACTCATTACCACGAGAATGATAACGACAATCGCCTTGTAGGCCGGCAACGCTGTAGACTTCACATGGAACGCGTACAATGTAGTCGTCAGGAACTGAATGACATACGCACCGAGTATCGAGGCGCCCATACTGAACTTACCTCCACCGAGTGCGTTACCACCGAGCGCAACCGCCAGGATGGCATCCATCTCGATATCCTTCGCGAGCACGGAGTAGTTGATGCTGGCGATACGGCTGACCTTGATAAAGCCTGCCACTGCCACGCAAACACCGAGAATCACAAAGGTCAAAAACTTGATGAACTGCGGATTCAGACCGTTCAGTCTGGAGGACGAAGAATTGATTCCGACCGCCTGGACGTACAGTCCGATATTCGTAAACTTCATAAACAGGAACATTACCAGCACACACGCCATCGCTATGATGAACGGTGTCGGCAGAGGAATCCCCGGTATATAATTACCGAAGACCTTGAACGCCGGATCGTTGACCTGCGGCAGTGTACCACCGTTGATCCAGGAAGCGATCGAGCGTCCGCCCGTAAACAGAATCAGCGTCGCTACCATCGGCGGAATCTTGAAGATCGATACCAGGATACCGTTGAAAGCACCGAAGAGCATCGATACAAGTACCGCTACTAAGAATGCTACGATGATCGGCGACTGCATAACATCATAATTCGGGTTGTCCGGGCTACCGCAAAGCATACGCAGTGTCACCGAACCGGCGATCGCCATCGTTGCACCTACGGAGATATCCTGTCCGCCGGAAGCCGCCGTAACGAGCGTCATACCGATTGCCAGGATCGCAACCTCGGAACCGCTGTCAAGGATTGACATCAGGTTACCGGTCAATACGTTATTCCCATCGCTGTTCGGTCCGAAGGTCAGAGCGAAAAAGCTCGGATCATGGATCAGGTTTACGATGATCAGTATCAGGAAAGCCGCAACGGGAATAAATATCTGATTGCTTGTAATTTTCTTTACTACACTCATTTATTTATCACCTCCCGCAATCGCACTCATGATACCACTCTGTGTCAACTCATCTCCGGTCAACTCACCAACCTGCTTGCCGTCACGCATGACAACCAGTCGGGAGCAGGTACGCAGCATCTCGTCTGTCTCCGAAGAGATGAAGGTAATACTCATACCCTCCGATGCCAGCTTCAGTACCAGCTTCTGAATATCGACCTTGGTTCCGACATCAATACCACGTGTCGGCTCATCCAGGATCAGATATTCCGGATGTGTGAGCAACCAGCGTCCCAGGATAACCTTCTGCTGGTTACCACCGGACAGGGACTTGATCGGCGTATCGGCCGATGCCGTCTTGATGTCCAAAAGCTTGATATATTCCTCGGCAAAGGCCTGAGCCTGTGCATGCGAGAATGGTTTGAAAAATCCCTTCATCACCTGAAGCGCCAGGATGATATTATCCCGTACCGAAAGATCTCCGATGATACCGTCCACCTTACGATCCTCCGGAAGATAGGCGATACCGTTTTTCATCGCCTGAATCGGCTTTTTGATCTTGACTTCTTTTCCGTTCTTCTTCACCGTTCCGCCGAGTACACGATCCGCACCGAATACGGCGCGCACGCTCTCGCTTCGACCGGATCCGAGAAGTCCTGTAAAGCCGTTAACTTCACCTTTTTTAATGTGGAAATCAAAAGGCTTGATGCCGGACGTGCTGGCAAGCTCCTTTGCCTCGTATACGACCTGATCGGCATCAGCTCCGTCATATGTCGAAGCATCGCCCTTGATGTCTGCCATATCATCCATCTCTTTACCAAGCATCTTGGCTACGAGCTGTACACGCGGCAGATCCTCGATCACGTACTCGCCGACCAGCTGGCCGTCACGCAGCACCGTGATCTTGTCACAGACTTCATACACCTGCTCGAGGAAGTGTGTGACAAAAATAATACCTACACCCTTTGCTTTGAGATTGCGCATCAATCCGAAGAGCTTCTCTACCTCGTTCTCATCCAGGGAAGAGGTCGGCTCGTCGAGAATCAGTACCTTACAATCCATATCGACCGCACGTGCGATCGCCACCATCTGCTGTACCGCCAGTGAGCACGAACCCAGCTGCTGGGTACTCTTGGCCGGGATGTCCAGCTCGGTGAGAATCTTGTCTGCGTCTTTGTTACGCTGCTTCCATTTCACAACCTTGCCCTTGTCACGGCCGATGTACATGTTCTCGGCTACGGACAGGTTCGGGCACAGGGTGATCTCCTGATACACGGTACTGATACCCACATTCTGGGCATCCTGCGGAGAGTGAATGGATGCGGTTCCCTCGACGCCGTCAAGGAAAATCTCACCGGAATCTTTCCCGTATACACCGGTCAGAACCTTGATCAGGGTGGACTTTCCGGCTCCGTTCTCGCCCATCAGCGCGTGGATCTCACCCTTGCAGAGTGTAAAGTCCACGTTCTGGAGAGCCTTTACGCCGGGAAAGCTTTTGTAGATACCACGCATCTCCAATACATGATTGTCCTTCACTTGGTTTGTTCACCTCTCTTTTTTGAAAAAGGCGCAGCGCCAAAACTGCGCTGCGCCCCCATCATTATCTTATGCTTTTGTCAGGTTGAAATTAGATACCGAAGTTATCTACATCCTCCTGAGTGATGCTCTCAGCATCGAAGCCCTTCTCATCCATGATGATGGTCTTCTCAGCGATCTGCTCGCCGTTCTGAAGCTTTTTGATAACATCATCGATGTAGGATGACTGGAACGGGTTGCACTGTCCGTCGTAGTTCCAGTTCTTAGCAAGCAGCTCCTCAAGAGCCCACTTGTTGCAGTCGAAGCCCATAACTACTACGTCCTTGCCAACACCGTGAGAGATGTTTGCCTTATCAAGAGCTGCTACAGCACCCTTAGCCATATCGTCGTTCTCAGCATAGATTACGTTGAACTTCTTGCCGCCGTCGATTACGGACTGTACGATCTGCTGTGCCTTCTCTGCGTTCCACTCAGCGGTCTGCTGCTCTACGATGTTCCAGTTAGCCTCAGCATCAGCCTTGGTCTGAAGTGCTCCGGAACGTCCCTTCTGAGCTGCGGATCCCATAACACCCTGAATGTGGATTATGTTGTACTCGCTGAGGTTCTGTCCTGCAAGCCAGTCAACGGCTGTCTGACCTTCCTTATCCATGTCGGATACGATGGAAGCCTCATACAGTGACGGGTCAGCATCGATGGTACGGTCGAAAAGGATTACCTTTGTGCCGGCATCCTGTGCCTGCTTCAGTACAGAATCCCAACCAGCTGTATCAGCTGCTGAAAGAAGAAGATAGTCAACACCGTCCTCGATGAACTTCTTAGCAGATGCCTGCTGCTCATCGTTCTTCAAGCTGTAAGCGAACTGTGCTTCGTAACCATTCTCCTTGGTGAACTTTGCCTGAAGATCCTTGTCGTTAGCTGTACGGTATCCGGACTCGTTCGGATCGTTGTTGATGATACCAACTTTGATCAGGTCGCCGGATGATGCGCTCGTGTTGTTAGCGTCGCCGCTGTTTCCTGCATCGCCACCGCTCTTTGCATCATCGCCGCAGGCGGTGAGTGCAAATGCCATTACCATAACCATGAGTAATGCTAACAGTTTTCTTTTCATTTCTTCATCCTCCTTTTTTTTCCTGTCCGTTTGGATCAGGTGTTTGAACCCTGTCGCCCGGACAGAGTCAGTTACACGTAAACGATGAACTAATGATAACTCTTTTATCACAAAAATGCCATATGTATTCTCCCATAAATGGTTTGTTTTTTTCACATCAACACCATATGTGGTTGACTTTTTTTTGCCACGGGTGTATTTTTTTACGACAGGGGAAGTCGGACCGTGGTCACCGTACCGGTCCCCTCCTGACTCTCGATCGTGATTCCGTACCGCTCTCCGAAATGCAGTCGGATACGCTCATTTACGTTATAAAGCCCGTAGATTCCCTTCTCCTCAGGGGCCTTTTCACTGATACCCTCGCGCACCTGGCACAGACGATCCTCATTCATGCCGACGCCGTCGTCACTGATGCGGATGATCAGATCCTCCTCTTCTCTCTCGGCCACGATCCGGATGTGCCCGCCGCCGCGTTTATTTTTGATGCCGTGATACAGGGCGTTTTCGACCAGCGGCTGCAGGGTGAGCTTCGGGATCAGGACCGCGCCGTAGATATCCGGCACGTCCACCTCGTATTCGAGGATATCCTGGTAGCGGACCTTCTGGATCGCCAGATAGCTGCGGATATGGTGCACGTCCTCGGAGACCGTGACGATATCCTTTCCGGAGTTGAGTGAGGTGCGGAAAAATTCCGAGAGCGAGCCGACCATCTTGACGACCGCCTCCTGCTCCCCGGACTCCGCGAGCCACGTGATCGCATCCAGCGTATTATATAAGAAGTGAGGGTTGATCTGAGACTGCAGGACCAGGAACTCGGTTTTACGCAGCTGGATCTGCTCCTGCTGTACCTGTCGCAGCAGGCGGTTAAAGTACCAGGTGATCATGATGATCAGCACGACGACGATCCCGGCCGCACCGATCGAGATGCTGACCGTCCGCGTCAGGAATGCCTGCTGCCCCTCCCGCTCGCTGTCGAGATCCTTGACTTCATAATAGATATATTGGTAGAAAGCCTCCTGCAAAAGTGAGGTACCGACCTGCACGTCGTTTTCCCAGATCTGCATGTTTTCGTCGTAGGTGCCGGGCCGGCCGATATTTTTATTGATACGATCGACGTAGGTCTCGAGGTTGTCGAGGTACTTGACGATCGACTCAAGTCGCTCTTTGTTTTCACCGGTTTTGGTCAGCTGATCGAGGTCATCGACCACCTGTCTCGCCTCCCGGATCATCTCGAGGAGCTTGGACTCTTTTTCCTCACGCTGACCGACGACGACCATGTAGGTTTCATAGTCAAAATCATGCTTGAAGTCCAGACTGAAAGCGCTGGCCTTGACAACCGAACCGATCATGTCACTGTACTGCCGGTTACTGATATAGAGGTTGGAATACGTAAAAACGATCAGAATAACAATAGGGACAAACGGAATAATATAAGATAAACGGATACGCGATACCAGCGACAGGCGCTTGTACGCATCGGCGATTTTACGTCTCATATTCCCTTCCCTTCACGATACTGTGTCGGAGTCATGCCCTGTGTTTTCTTAAATATAGAAGAAAAATAATGCGGGTCTTTATACCCTACCTCGTAGCAGACATCGCTGGAGCGCATGCCTGTCTCACGGAGGAGTTTTTTCGCTTTATTCATACGGAAGTCGGTCAGGTATTTGACGAAGGACTGACCGTACTCCTGATGGAAAACCGTACTGAGGTGGTTTGCGGAAAAGCTGACGTGATCTGCCACCTGGTTGAGTGAGAGATCCTCGTCCTTGTAGTGCTCCTCGACGTAGCGGATGACCTTGTCTACGACCTCGGAGTGACGCGTGTTGCGGACAAATCCTCGCAGCTCACAGGCGCGGCGCATGAGGGATTTGAGGCAGCTGATCGTCTGGTCGTAGCTCTCGAGTACACTGAGGTCCACGGTGAGAGCGTCCTGTTTTTCTTTTTCAACGCCGATCTCATCGAGGTAGCGTACCGCAGAGTAAAAGATATCCATCGTGACGTACTGGCGGAAAAGCTGTGACTGCATACCGTCTCCGGTGTTGGCGACGAGCTCGTCGACAAAGGCGTCGGCGTCCTCGGTCGTGCCGAAGCGGAGGAAGTCGGTGATCTTGTCGCGGTCGACCTGGTTCGGGTCTACCTTCGGTGTCGTCTGCTCCTCGCGTTTTTCGCGGAGCTTGTCAGCGATGACGTTGACGCGGGCCAGGAGGTCTTCGCGGCTGATCGGCTTGAGGAGGTATTCGGATACGCCGATGCGGATGCATTCTTTGGCGTAGTCGAACTCCTCGTATCCGCTGAGTACGATGATCTCGGTCTGGGGGAGTTCTTCCTTGATCAGGCGGGACAGCTCGAGGCCGTCCATGAAGGGCATACGGATGTCCGTGATGACGATGTCCGGCTGCTTCTCGCGGATGGCTTTCCACGCGAGTTCACCGTCCGCCGCATCACCGACGAAATTGAGGCCTTGTGAGGCCCAGTCGATGTTTTTGCGGATGCCTTCGCGGATAACGAATTCGTCCTCTACCAGAAAGATCTTGATCTCGTCCATAACTGCTCTCCCCAAACTAAATGCATGTCGTTCATAGTATGGTTATTAACCATTCTGTGGTATATACCGCGGCACATGCCACGAGGGCTACGGGCATGAGGCCGAAGCCGATTAAGCTCATTATCACCGCGGCCGTCAAACCGACCACGGCTGACCAGAGCGACGAGGTTGCATACAGGATGGCGGGTATGGTCATCGCCGTGAGGACCGCGTACGGGATGTACATCAGGAATGACCGCACGTAGCGATTCTCGATCCGCTTTTTCACCAGAACAAAAGGGATCGCGCGGATCAGATAGGTCGACCCGGCCATCAGTATTAAATAGATGAAAAATGTCTCGTGACTCATAGCTTTCACTGCCCCATCCGGTGTGATACCTCATTGTCTCGGCTGCCCGCTTTATTCGGCGTTCTCGCAGCCTAGCCAAACATCTCCTCGACGACCTTTTTCGATGACTCGCCGGTTTCCCAGCCGCAGAACTTCTCGTAAAAGGCGTCGTATTTTTCTTTATATTTTACTTCGAGTGCCGGCAGATCCTGGATCGCATCGACGATCTCATCCGTCGTAAAGAGCATCGGTCCCGGGATCTCTTCTTTCATGTCGAAGTAGAAGCCTCGCAACTCGCCGGCATATTTATCCAAATCGTAGGTGTAGAAAAGCATCGGTCGTTTCAGGTTCGCATAGTCAAAGAATACCGATGAGTAATCCGTGATCAGGATATCCGAAATCAGGTACAGACGCGCGATGTCATCGTACACACTGCCGTTGTATGCGAAGCCCTGATACTTGGTAAAGTCGAGCGCATCGACGATCAGATAATGCATACGCAGCACGACGACATACTCGTCGCCCAGACGCTCGCGCATCCGGTCGAGGTCGAGCTGCATCGTAAACGCGTACTCGCCCGCTGCCAGCTTCTCATCATCACGCCAGGTCGGCGCGTACAGGATGACCTTTTTATCCGGCGCGATCCCGAGCTCGCCCTTGATCTCGTCGGAGAGCTTTTTCGCCTCATCCGGCGGCAGATGCAGGATATCGTTTCGCGGATATCCCGTGTCCATCATTTTTCCCTCGTACATAAAACAGTGGCGGAAAATATCCGAGCTGAATTTGTTCGGTGCAATCAGATAATCCCACTGCTTGGTCTGCATCCAGAAATTCTTTTTATACATCGGCGAAGCGAATACCACCTCGTCCTGATCGAATACCAGTTTTTTAAGCGGCGTGCCGTGCCAGGTCTCGAGAAAGACGGTCCCCTCTCTCTTGACAAAGAACTTCGGCTGTCTGACATTCATGACAAAAAACTTGGATTTACCCAGGTATTTTAAGTAGGTCAGCGACCCTCTTTTTACCTGCACAGCCGGGTACGGCAGATCCAGAGTTTTACCCTTGGCATGCACCCAAACATAAGTGTATTTGCCCGGATATTTTTTATTCAGATACTCAAAAATATACCGCGGGCTGTCCGAATAATTACGCCCGAAAAAGCTCTCAAACATAACCATGTTTTCGACGAGCGGTTTCGTCGCGTATCTCTTTTTATAGATGTAATGTTTGATCTTTTCCCAGTTGTGGAAGATCCGTAAAAATGTCTGCTTACGGCTGTGATTGCGGACCTTTTTCGCGATCTGCTCGGGCGTATGATTCGCCGAGTATTTGATCAGGCGACGCGAATAAAACATCGCATTTTTCTTTGATTCCCTGGTCAGTAACGGCAGACACTCCGATGCTTTTTCATAGATCGGCGGCCGTTCTTTTTTCTCACCGTGAAGATAAAACGGCGCTATTTTTCTTACGTAATATTTGATAAATTTTCCGTCGAGATAGACCTCGGTCTGGCCGGCGCGTCCACGGATCACATCCTTCACCTCGCGGTAGGCGCGGATCATCTCGAGGATCTTGAACTGGTCGTCTGTGATCTGGCTGAGTGAGGGCATGTTGACCGGATCCTGGTGGCGTCTCTTCACATACAGAGACAGGCGGATGCGGATGACGTTTTTCGCCTCGCACATCAGGCGCGCTACGAAAGGCATGTCACAATAGTATACATAGCCCTCGTCGAACCACAGATGATGGGAGGTCAGCAGCTCGCGGCGGATCAGGATGCCGAGCGCCGTGATGCCGGTGATCATGCTGTTGCTGTTGATCATCGGGGAGAATACGTTTTCCCAGTCGGTGTCGTCCTCCAGCTCCTCCGGGATCTCGCGCAGGAAACGCTCCTTATCCCACTCGTTGTTTTCGTCCTCGTCCTCCTCGGCCGGGGCGAGTCCCATCGACTCCTCCAGTCGTTTGCGGCGGGCGTTGTAATAACCCTTGCGACCGTGCCAGGTGACCTTGCGGGCGCCGTAGACGACGTCCATCCCCTCGGCTCTCGCCAGATAGTCCTCGATCGCCTCGAGCTGCAGGTAGTCGTCGCAGTCCAAAAAGAGGATGAACTCTCCCTCGCTCTGGCGGATGCCCTCGTTTCGCGCAGCTGCTACACCGTCCTTATCGTCCGGCAGCTCTACGACCTTCATCGGGAAGGATACCTCCATCCCACGGATCTCCGCTATATCCTCAGCGGACGCGTGCGCGCACACGACCACCGCCTCAAAGTCCTTTACCGTCTGGGCCTCCAGGCTGGCGATACAGTCCCGGAAAAGCACCATTTCATATTTGTACGGAATAACAATACTTACTTTCAACCTTTCTTCCTCCCGCTTGTGCCTTATCGATCAGAATATATAACGAAATCATATCACATCTTGGTTTTTTTTTCAACGTCTTTTTACGCTCAGCGCGGAGCGGCTTTCCCGGCCCACGGCACGGCCGGTTTCTCGGCTTCTCTTTCTGCTCATGGCGTGGCTGGTTTCCCGGTCTCTTCGTCCTCAGCGTCGCCCGCCTCGTCCAGGGTGGCCAGCTCCTCGTCACTCAGGGGGCGGATCAGTGCCATCAGCACCGCTGCCACGACGGCGCAGATACTGATTGCCAGACCGGCCGGTACCTCCTTCAGCCCCGGTACATAGGTGAAAAGGCAGCTGAAGCCCGCCGCCAGGATCACGACACAGACCACCGGGAAGCGCTTTTTCATCTCCGGCACGACGATCGCGACGAACATCGCATAGATCGCGATGCCGAGGGCGCTCATCACCGAGGCCGGGAGCACGTCACCCAGCAGCGCGCCCGCCAGTGTCCCACCGGTCCAGCCGATGTACGGCATCACCATCAGGCCGGCGAAGTATTTGCGGCGGACGACCGGTTTGGATACCGCGACCGCGAAAATCTCGTCCGTGATCATGAAGCCGAACAGCCACCGCCAGATCCCGGAGAAGCCACGGGTGACTTTTTGCGACAGTGAGATCGACATAAACGAATACCGGACGTTGATCGTCAGCTGTGAGATCAGCATCTCGACATAACGTCCGGGAGTTAGCATCACCTGGATCCCGGCCAGCTGCCCGGCCGAGGTCACGTTGAGCATCGAGATCAGCACGGCTTCCCACCAATACAGTCCTGCCAAGATCGCCATTATTCCGAAGGTGAAGGACACGGACAGGTAGCCCAACCCGATGGGAAGCCCGTCCTTCAGTCCCTGCCTGAATCCAAGTTTCATGTCCATGATAAAAGTGTAATCTGCCTCGTATTATATAGTAGTAGTGTTTAGAGACCCTCTCCAAGGTCTTTATCACTTCCTCATACTCTTTACCTTTATTCAGGTTTGAGGTATGATGTTGGAGATGCTGTGGATTGGTTTTAGTCTCCTACCGCATAGACGGTTATTGAAAGGCTCCAACCACAGCCTCTTTGTTACAATGTTAATCAGTTAGATACCGCATGACGGTTTATGTAGAACGAGGTTACGCGAACAAGGAGCCCTGTGGGTCTTACAGCATCAAATACTACTGCAAGGAGGGTCATCTCTATGATCTATGTTGGAATCGACGTTGCCAAGGATAAGCACGACTGCTGCATCCTCGGCCCAGATGCCGAGACACTGTACCCGGTATTTACCATCCAAAACAACCGAGACGGATTCAATGAACTGTTCATCAAGATGTATGAAGTAGCTGAAGATGCATCAGAAATCAAAGTAGGACTTGAAGCTACCGGACACTACTCATACAATCTACTCGGTTCGCTCATTGATGAAGGTCTCACCACCTATGTCATCAACCCGTTACATACAAATCTTTTCAGAAAAGGTCAAAGCCTTAGAAAGACAAAAACGGATAAAGTCGACGCTCGTACGATCGCTATGATGATGTTTTCCGATAGGACACTCAAGCCCTACTCAGATATATCATACCACAACGAAGAGCTAAAGTCACTAACTCGTTACAGATTTGATATGGTCCAGAAGCGAGCGAAGCTTAAATCATCCGTATCCAGGCTGGTTAACATACTTTTCCCCGAACTTGAAAAACTAGTCCCAACGCTCCACATGGCATCTGTGTACGCACTTTTGAGCGA
>JAZASH010000013.1:0-39079 GCA_036343395.1 Eubacterium sp.
GTCTGACCGGGGGCACGCCTCGCCATCGCCTCGGCAAAATCCCCCTCCGAAAGCGGGATCCCGGCCGGACATCCGTCGATCACGACGCCCAGTGCCTTGCCATGGGACTCTCCCCACGTGGACACTCTGAAAATCTCTCCAAAACCCGAACCTGCCATGTTCGCTCTCCCTTTCCGTTTTTCGTTAGTTTCCGACAGGTACTGCACCGTACCCGCAGGGGGCTCCCCCTACGAACAACAGCTCCTATTATACCGCCCGTACACGCCGGTT
Source organism: Eubacterium sp. (assembly GCA_036343395.1). Taxonomy (GTDB): domain Bacteria; phylum Bacillota; class Clostridia; order Lachnospirales; family Lachnospiraceae; genus Eubacterium_F. The sequence goes on from JAZASH010000013.1 coordinate 271, forward strand.
GCAACTTTTTTTAATAAATGAAAAATTTTGTTTGTTTTTTTCACTAATATATTGTATAATAAAATGAGCTGAAATGAAAGGAGTTTTTTATGTTTAGTCAGTTTTTTGGAAACTATCTTTTGGAAAACCAGAAAATCACCACTGAGCAGTACGACTCTTGCATGAACTATATCAAGGCGAACCGCGTAAAACTGGGCCTTATCGCCGAGAGCGAGGGTTTGCTTACCTCCAGTCAGGTGATGGAACTAAACTACCTTCAGGTACAGTCCGATGAGCGTTTCGGTGATCTTGCCGTGAAAAAGGGGTATCTGACTGAGTCGGATGTCAACTATCTTCTCGGCCTGCAGAGCAATCCGTATCTTCTTTTCGTTCAGGCTCTGGACGAGAACGGTTGTCTCAGCCACGACGAGATCGATTATAACCTCACCGCCTTCCAGAAAGAGAACGATTATTCAAACTCGATCATGAAGGCTATTCGTGATGCCAATATCGAGGGGATGCTCCCGGCCTTTGTCGATGTGCCGGATAAGCGCTATCTCGATCTGATCGGCCTGACATTGCGTAACATCGTACGCTTTATCAATACCTTTATCCGGATCGCCCCGGGTGAGTTTATCACCGGAGGCAAGCCGAAATACGCCGCTTACCAGCACACGATCGGAGATTACCAGTGTTTGCTCGGTTTCACCGGCGAGGACGATGACATCCTGATGATGGCCGACGGCTACGCAAAAGAAGAGTTCGGTGTCGTCGACGAGGACGCACTGGATTCCATCGCAGAGTTCACCAACTGTGTTAACGGCCTCTATGCTGCCGAGCTCAGTTTCCAGAACATTTCTATGGATATGATGCCGCCGAAGCTCTCCTTTGATGAGACGATCGACGCCAGCGGCGAGTATTATTCCCTTCCGGTTTTCCTGGAGGGCAAAAAGTGTAATCTTATCGTAAAATTCGATTAAGACATAAAGAAGTTAATGGGAGGAAAGTAACATGGCAAGGATTTTGATTGTCGATGATTCCCGTACCTCACGCCGGATGTTGGCGAACATCCTGGAGAAGTTTGGTCACGAGGTTGTCGGCGAAGCGAAAAACGGAGAAGAAGGCATCGAGAAGTATCGCGAGCTAAAGCCCGACATCGTCACACTGGACATCACCATGCCGGTGATGGACGGACTTGGCGCCCTGGATTCGATCATCGAGGAGGATGCCGAGGCAAATGTAATCATGGTCACCGCTGCCGGTCAGAAAGAAAAGATGGTCGAGGCGATCAAGCGCGGTGCGCTCGAGTTTATGCAAAAGCCGTTTGATCCGGATCAGATTCAGTCAACGATCGAGTCGATCCTGGCAGAGAGTTGATCGTATCACAAGTGTATAATTAAAATGATATTTAAAAAGGCACTCGCGCGAGTGCCTTTTTTCTGTTCTTATTTCGATGTCCCTGTTCGGATCACTTATGCTTTTTCTTGTTCCCGGCGTAGGCGAAATTAGACTTCTGAGTATTTTTCTGACCCTTACCGTCCTTATCCTGCGGCAGGAAATCCTCCGCCGCCTTTTTCTTGGTAAACATCAGTTTTCCGGTCCGATAGAACCCGGTCGTTATCCACATCGCATAGCAGGCCACGAGCGCCAGCAAAACGTTGTAGATCACCGCCGATACCACATCCGGCATCAACAGCGGGAAGAGGACATTCAGAAAGCCGATGAAAAAGGACGGGATCATGCCCGCGAAAAACGTCCGTCCGCGGCTGTGACTGCGATGGAAAAAGCCCATCACCAGCGTCACTCCTACGATCACCAGTATGTAAAGCACGCAGGAAAGGATGAAAAGGTACATATTCTCGACCGTCAGGCTCTGTACCTCCTGGATCTCCTGCTCCGTCCCGTCAAAGGTCCCTCCGCGGATCTTAAACGCGCGTACCAGATACGGCGCATAGCGGACGATATAGTTCATGATCGCGTACGCACAGCCGAAGCCCAGACCGATCATCGGTGCCCGCTTCAGCTCGATATCACGCAGATTACAGAAATACAGCGCCCATACCAGCGCCAGCGCCACAAACGCGGCGTCCAGCAGCGACGAGATCGCCTGCCCGCAGACCAGGCCGAAGCCCTCGCGGAAAAAGTCACTCTGCCCCAGCGGCGTTACCGCAAAGGCGATGATATAGCTTTTGATAAATGCCTGCCAGATGAACCCTGCCACACCGAAGAAGAACACGATGATAAAGCCCTTCATCCGGACGTGTCTCTTCATATAAACGAAGAGCGCACACACCACGATCATTGGAACGAGGATCGCCAGGATCATCCCGGTTATCTGACCATTTGAAACCATCTGTATTCTCCATCAACGATAGCGGATTTTCGATCGGCAGGTCGTAAATCCGGCTATTTTTTCATCAAATTCTTTCTCGGTCATCACATCGGTCACGAGTCCGAACTCTCCGTCCGCGACACCCTCGATCACCATCCCGGCGCCAAATACCTCAGCAGCCTTGTCTTTCTCGGAGGTCTCGAGGCGGATGAAAAAGGCATTCTTCATCGTATCCATCGACTCGACTTTCTGTTTTTCGGCATCCCATCGGATCTCTACGGCGATGTCACGGTTCTTTACCGCCTCGACGATATCGGTCACGACAGCACTGGCGGTCGCCTCCTTGCCGGCTCCCTGTCCGTAGAACATCACCTCACCGAGCATGTTGCCGGTTACCTTGATCGCGTTGAAAACGCCGTTTACGCCGTACAGCGGGTCCTCATCACCGATGATGAACGGAGCCACCAGCGCATAGAGCTTGCCGTCCTCAAGGCGGCTCGAGCCCAGCAGACGGATCACGCGGCCCATCTTCTTGGCATAGGCAATATCGGTGGCTGTGATCTTCGAGATTCCCACCGTCGTAATATCTTCATAATCTACCTGAGCACCGTAAGCCAGTGCGGTCAGGATCGCGATCTTGCGGCAGGTATCATACCCCTCCACATCCGCGGTCGGGTCCGCCTCGGCATATCCGAGTGCCTGTGCTTCCTTCAAAACATCCTCGTACGCTGAGCCCTCATCGGCCATCTTGGTCAGGATGAAGTTGGTCGTGCCGTTCAGGATACCGTCGATCGACAGCAGCTGATCGGCTACCAGACAGCGTGAAAGCGGACGCAGAATCGGAATACCGCCGCCGACACTTGCCTCGAAAAAGAAATGTACGCCTTTTTCCTTGGCAAGACGGATCAGCTCCGTACCGTGATCGGCCACAAGTGCCTTATTCGAGGTACATACACTCTTGCCCGCGAGGATACAACGTTTGACAAAATCATACGCAGGCTTGGTCCCGCCCATCGTCTCAACAACGATGGAGATCTCATCGTCCTGCTCGATATCCGTAAACTCATGGGTTACGATCGACTGTACCGGATCTCCCGGGAAGTCACGCAGGTCGAGGACCCGCTTCACTTCGATCGTCTCACCGGCTTTCTCCGTGATGATCGAGGCATTGGTCTGCAAGACCTCCACGACACCGGAGCCTACCGTTCCGTATCCCAAAACTGCTATCTTACTCATGATTGTCCTCCTTCGCGTCCGATCCGGCCTCCTCCTGCATACGGGCCATCTCCTCTTCGCGCTTTCTCTTCTCTTCTTCTTTTCGACGACGCTCCTCCTCGCGGCGCTTTCTCTCCGCTTCGAGGCGCTCCTGCTCGATCTCGTCGATGATCTTTTTTAATGCGGCGTTCTGCTCGGCGGTCAAAAGCCGATCCGGATTGATCACCACCACCAATGCGTGATTCTTTTTCTGGATCACGCAGTCCGCATAGTCTGTTTTATTTTCATGGAAAAATCCCGGCACACCCTGAACCGTGTTATCCTCCACGGATACGATCTCGGAGATACCGTCCGACTCGATCGCAAAGGAACCGCAGGAAGCGTTAAAGATCACATTTCTCTTTTCGGTCTTTCCGTTTCCGTCCGGGATCTGCAACAGCTGATCCACGTCAACCAAAGGGATCTGCTCACCGTGAATATCGACGATCCCCTTGACAAAGTCCGGCAATCCCTCGCGGGGCTGCAGCTCGACTCTGTGCGCGATCGTTTTCATCTGTGAGACATCGACGCCGAATTCGCGTCCTTTCAGGAAAAAGCAAACTACTTCTTTCATAGGCTATCCCTCCAACACCGTTAGTTCTCGTTCACCCACTTGAGATAGGCATTCATAAACATATCGATGTCACCATCCATCACCGCCTGGACGTTTCCCGTCTCGGCTTCGGTACGTAAATCCTTGACCATTGTGTACGGCTGCATCACGTACGAGCGGATCTGGCTTCCAAAGCCGTTCTCCATCACCTCACCGCGGATTCCCTGCTCTTTTTCGAGGTTCTCCTGCTGCTTGAGGATGAGAAGCTTGGTTTTCAGCATCTGCATCGCCTTGTCTTTATTCATATGCTGCGAGCGCTCGTTCTGGCACTGAACCACGATCCCGGTCGGGAAGTGTGTGATTCGGATTGCCGAGGACGTTTTGTTGATGTGCTGTCCGCCGGCACCACTCGAACGATAGGTATCGATACGGATGTCATCATCCGCGATCTCGATATCGATCTCGCGCTCGATATCCGGCATCACATCACAGGAAACAAACGAGGTCTGTCGTTTTCCCTGAGCGTTAAAGGGAGAAATACGCACCAGACGGTGTACCCCGTGCTCGCTCTTCAGATATCCGTAAGCGTTCGGTCCCTCGATCTGCATCGTGATCGATTTCAGACCGGCCTCATCTCCGTCCAGGGAGTCGAGGATCTCTACTTTGAATTCCTTTTTATCTGCCCAGCGCTGATACATACGGCTGAGCATGCTCGCCCAGTCACAGCTCTCGGTACCGCCGGCTCCGGCATGGAGCGTCAGGATCGCATTTTCCATGTCGTACTCACCGGTCAGCAGCGTTGATACGCGCAAAGTGTCAAATCTTGTTTTAAATGCCTCAAACTCACTCTCGACCTCAGGAACCAGAGACTCATCGTTCTCCTCGTTGCCCATTTCGATCAGCGTCATGATGTCATCGTAGTCCGAGGACAGGCTGTCTGCCTCCTCTACGATGCTTTTGAGGTCCTTGGCCTCCTTCATCGAGGCGGATGCCGCGTCGGCGTCATCCCAGAAATTCGGCGCCTCCATGTTGCGCTCCAGCTCCTGGATGCGGAGCTTTTTATCCTCGAGATTCAGGCTGTTTTTCACCTCCTCGAGCGGCTTCTCGAAGCCCTGCAGCTCGATTCGGATATTGTCAAGTGCTACCATTTTTAAGTCCTTTCCGTCACATCCTCCGGTCGCCGTTCTCTGCTTAGCGGCCGCAGCAATGCTTGTATTTCTTACCGGAACCGCACGGGCACGGATCGTTACGGCCGATCTTCTGCTCGACCTTACGCTGTGTCGGTGCTGCCGAGTCGTCCTTGTTTGTACCTGTGACCTCGGCTACCTGCTCACGCTCAACCTTCTGCTCGATGCGGACATGCATCAGCGTGCGGACGGTCTCCTCACGGATCGAGGTGACCATTTCCTCAAACATATCGAAGCCCTGCATGCGGTACTCTACGACCGGATCACGCTGGCCGAGACTCTGCAGTCCGATACCCTGGCGCAGCTGATCCATATCGTCGATGTGGTTCATCCAGTGCGAATCGGTCACACGGAGGATCACGACGCGCTCGATCTCGCGGATCTGCTCCGGCTCCGGGAACTCTGCTTCCTTGCTCTCGTAGAGGTGGATCGCACGTTCCTTGATTTCCTGTGTTAATTCTTCTTTTGACTTTCCTTCATAATCCTTTTCCACGATCGGCTCCATCGGGATGATCGGCAGGAGAAGCTCGTTCAGCTCCGCCATGTTCTCTGCGGTCGGGCCCTGATCCACGCCGACCACGTGGCCGACATAGCGCTCTACCTGCTCCTCGATCATGCCGAGCACGACATCCCGCATGTTGTCACCGTCCAGAACGCGGAAACGCTCGGCGTAGATGATCTCACGCTGCTCGTTGTTGACACGGTCGTACTCGAGAAGATTTTTACGGATTCCGTAGTTGTTGCTCTCGATCTTTTTCTGTGCACGCTCAATCGCGTTGGTCAACATCTTATGCTGGATCTGCTCACCCTCCGGGATTCCCAGCGAGTTAAACATATTCATCAGGTTCTGCGCACCGAAGAGGCGCATCAGGTCGTCCTCGAGGGAGATGTAGAACTTCGACTCACCCGGGTCACCCTGACGGCCGGCACGACCGCGCAGCTGGTTATCAATACGTCTCGACTCGTGACGCTCGGTACCGATGATCTTCAGACCGCCGAGCTCCTTGACACCCTCGCCCAGCTGGATATCCGTACCACGACCGGCCATGTTGGTAGCGATCGTAACGGCTCCCTTGACACCGGCATCGGCGATGATCTCGGCCTCCATCTCGTGGAACTTTGCGTTCAGGACCTTATGACGGACGCCGACCTTGTTCAGCATACCGGATATCTCCTCGGACGAGTCGATGTTGATCGTGCCGACGAGAACCGGCTGTCCTTTTTCATGCGATTCCTGGATCTCCTTAACCACAGCGTTCAGCTTTTCACGCTTGGTCTTGTATACGGCATCCTGGTGATCGATACGCTGAACCGGGAGATTCGTCGGGACCTCTACGACGTCCATGCCGTAGATCTCACGGAACTCCTTCTCCTCGGTGACCGCCGTACCGGTCATACCGCATTTTTTATTGTACTTGTTAAAGAAGTTCTGGAACGTGATCGTCGCCAATGTCTTTGACTCACGCTTTACCTTTACCTTCTCTTTGGCCTCGATCGCCTGATGGAGACCGTCGGAGTAACGACGTCCCGGCATGATACGGCCGGTGAACTCGTCGACGATCAGCACCTGGTCGTCCTGAACCACGTAATCCTTGTCGCGGTGCATCAGTGAGTGCGCACGCAGCGACAGGTTGATGCAGTGCTGGATCTCGAGGTTCTCAGGATCGGCGAGGTTCTCCAGATGGAAAAACCGCTCCGCCTTCTCGACACCCTGCTGGGTCAGGTTGGCGGTCTTTTCTTTTTCATTTGCTACGTAGTCTCCGGTCTCGTTGGACTCCTCCTTCATGATGAGGTCCATCTTGGAGAGCTCTTTTTCCGTTCCGCGCTTCAGCTGGCGGACGAAGTTGTCGCATGCCTCATAGATCTTGGTCGACTTTCCGCTCGATCCGGAGATGATGAGCGGGGTTCTCGCCTCATCGATCAGGACCGAGTCGACCTCGTCGACGATCGCATAGTTGAGATCGCGCTGTACGAGCTGCTCTTTATAAATGACCATGTTATCACGCAGGTAGTCGAAACCGAGTTCGTTGTTCGTCGCATACGTGATATCACAGTTATATGCCTCACGACGGGCATCATTATCCATCGAGTTGAGGATCACACCGACCGTCAGGCCGAGGAAGCGGTGGATCTCTCCCATCCACTCCGCATCACGGTGTGCCAGATAGTCGTTGACCGTTACGATGTGGACACCCTTTCCCTCGAGGGCATTCAGGTATGCCGGCAGTGTCGATACGAGGGTTTTACCCTCACCGGTACGCATCTCGGTGATACGTCCCTGGTGGAGGATCACGCCACCGATCAGCTGTACGCGGAAGTGGCGGAGTCCGATGGTTCTCTTTGACGCCTCACGGACAACGGCATAAGCCTCCGGGAGGATGTCGTCGAGCGTCTCGCCCTCTGCCAGTCTTTTCTTGAACTCGTCGGTTTTCGCCTTCAGCTCATCGTCCGACAGAGCCTGCATCTGCGGCTCGAGAGACTCGATCTTATCTACGATTGGTGTGACGCGCTTTACCTCGCGCTCACTGTGTGTTCCTACGATTTTCTTAATCAATCCCATAGTTCTGACCTTCTTTTTCTTTCTTTGGTGGTGCGCGTATGGCGGAATCTGCCCGCAAAGCATACATACACTACATTATTGTATCAGAAAAGCCTGCCTCTTTCAATAAGAAAATAAAAAAATCGTCAAATATCCTCTCAGACTTTGTTTGACATCATCGCCAAAATGCATTAAAATATGAATATCTATATATAGTATATGCCGGAACTGCCGATATCAATTATGTGGGCAGAGAATGCCCCTCAGAAAAATGGCGTCATGGCACATAGAACAACTCAGACATACTTCGTGTAAGGAAGGAAGAACTACATGAGCATGAATCAAATCAAGCATTCTGATAGAACCATCAAGAAAGGACTCGGACGCAGGCTGCTCAGCGCGCTTTTGACGCTGTGCATGGTGGCTTCGCTCGCGCTCGGCACCGGTATCGCCAGTGAGGCGCCCGCGGCGCGCGCTGCGGAGACATGGCTCCCGAACACCTATTCTGACAGCAACACCCATATCATCTGGAGATATGAAACAAACGGTACCGAAGCCAGAAAACTCTACGCCCATAGTTTCTTTCAAGACACAACCTTCCAGACCATCCCGACCACCATCTCACTCCCCAGTATCCCTAATGCCGATTCGTCATCCCCTCTCACCATAACCAGCATAGGAAACCCTGATGTCGTTTCCGGTACGGATAGTTTTTTCACATCGGAAGCAACCACCGGCTATCTTCCGACATCCGGTATTACGATTGACGCATCCGGATGCACATCGCTTACCCAAGTCAACAACTACGCCTTTAAGGGGCGCTCATCAATCACACTGAATCTACCGAAAACCATTACCTCCGTCGGCGCCGGTGTGCTCGGCGGCGGAGCGAATAACGCCATCAAATGTGACGCCTTGAATGCCACCTATAACAACAAGGACGACATTGACAGCGCCACTTTTTCCTTCACGGGATTTTTAAACTCCAGCGCAAAAGAAGCCTTCAGCGAAAAGATCGGTGACCGTTTCACCGAAACATCAGACACCAGAGGAAGTTACAAGTACGTCATCGATACCGACAGTATGAATGCTGACACAGAGGATCCGGCGGTGCTCCCCACCTCCACAAGGCTGTTTTCCAAATATGTATATAAAACAGACTTTTCTCCTTCGATGAATCAGCTGGACAGCAACGCGATCCCGACCCGAACCTATAACAACTTCCTGGGATATTTCTACGACAAGGATGCTTCCACCTCGATCAAGATATTCAACGCCAACGGTACCTACGCCTATCCGGAGTCCGGAGAGACAACTGATATCACCGAACCATCTGTACACCTCACCGCTCATTGGGATGAAAAAGATGTCACTATCACCTTTAACGGCAATGGAGCTACCGATGGTGACATGGCAAGCATCACAGTGAAATACGGAAAAGAATACGAAAGGCCCGTAGATCCACAAAGCTCATCTACGACTCCGGTCAAGAAGCTTCCTAAAAATGTGTTCACACGCACCGGCTACACTTTTAACGGCTGGAAGTCACAGGACGGAACCACGTACACCGACGAGCAGGCCAATGTTAGTTTCAAAAAGAATACAACGCTGACGGCTCAATGGACAGAAAACGAGTATACGGTCACTTTCGATGCCAATTACCCGACAAACGCGTCCATCAAGGGTGGCTCGATGAATCCAAATCCACACATCTATCGATATACACAGGGATTAACCACTCTTCCGAATTGCGGATTCACCGCCGGCGGCTACGTTTTTGCCGGCTGGACGACAAACAAAAGCGTCACCCCTATGCCTATCATAAACTGGGTGAATGAAGCCATCGCAGCCACAGACAGTCAAAAGAAAGTAACACTCTACGCCACCTGGGTTTCAGAAGAGTACACGGTAGAGTTTTATGACAGAGGGAATCCATTACCCGAGCTCCCAAGCAAAACCTACAAATGCAATGAAGCTCCGGGAGCTCTCCCGGTTCCGGCTACACCATATACAGGACACACATTTTTAGGCTGGGCGCGATCTGCAACCGGAACACTGGACTACCCGAAAGGCACCAACGTAACCGGTGATATTACTACACCTACGGACTCTCCGGTCACTCTCTACGCTCGCTATGATGCCAATTCCTACACCATCAAATACGAAAAAAACGATGGTGACGAGGGCACCGACATGCTTGACGAAGCCTGCTTTTACGACCAGGATATCCAGATTCGAAACTGCACCTATACTCACACCGGCTGTGAGTTTGTCGGATGGTCTACCTCCAAGCAACCCATCCTCAGCGTGAATACGCCGGACAGCAACATCCAAAATATCACGCTTTTTAACAACATCGGTAAAACCTTTCCGCAAACAGCCAGAAACGTCATCGCAAACGGATCGATCACGTTGTATCCGGTGTGGCGACTGAAGCAATACCACATCACATACAACGGCATCCCGTCCGATGCGACGATCAAATCGGGAACAAAAACGGAAAGCTATATTTACGGCGAAACCATCACCCTGCCTGAGCTCACGCGGCCGAACTACACCTTTAAGGGCTGGTTGGACGAGCAGGGAAATACGGTAACAAACAACACGATCACCGGCTCCTCGGGGAACCGCACCTTTACGGCGAAGTGGAACTCGGACTACATCGTAAAGATCAGCGGCTCGGACATCCTGAACGTGACAGCCGGGACCAAAACGCTGGTCAAAAACGGCACGATCACCGGTGAAACCTTCAAAAACGGAGCCAGCATCTCGAACATCAAGATCAAGGCCTATGAGAACCAACTGATCACCCAGGTCACCATCTCGGATGACGGCAGCACCACACCGAGAGTAGACCGCTCCTACGCGTCACCGGCGAACGAGATCACCCTCAACGATTCCGTTACCTTCAACTCGCGGGACCTCGTGATCGCCATCACGATCAAGCCGGTCGAGTTCAAGATCACCTACAACACGGACGGCGGTACCATCACCGGCACCGCGCCGACCAAATACACCTACGGCACGGAGACGAAGCTCCCGACCAGCGTCACCAAGACGGACGGAAGCAAGTTCTACGGATGGAAAAACTCCGCCGGTCAGATCGTCACCACGATCTCCAAAACACAAACCGGCGACCTCACCTTCACTGCGGTATGGGAGGATCCGAATGTCGTCGGACTCCCGGAGGGGACACTCCTGACACCGTCGCTGAACGGACGCTTCCTCACCATCCAGTACGCAAACAAAAAGACTGAGGAGGTCAACCTGTACGCAAACGGCATCCACCTGATCAAGGGCTCCAACATCATCCAGTTTAAGCTGGCGGATACCAAAACCTACCTGGCAACGGTTGATTTTTCACCGGCCACGGAGATGCCCTCGACGATGAAGACCTCCATCACCGAGGACGGTGCCTACGCAATCATCACCTACAAGGACAACGTCACACAGCAGGTGGTCATCAACAAGTACAACTCCGAGGTGTCTGCGGCGGGCACGCGCATCTACTTCGAAGCGCTCGACGGCAACCGCTACACGACGATCCTCGGCAGCTCGACCGAGCCGGTGGATCCGTCACCATCGCCGTCACCGGATCCCGAGGAGGAAAAAGGAAAGCCGCAGCCGGATGAATACTATATGATCAGCAACATCAGCTACAATGTGCGCAACAGCAAGGCCACCGTGACGAACCCGTCCGACTGGGATGCTAAAACACTCACAATCAAACCGACCATCACGCTTTACGGCAAAAAATACAAGGTGACCAAGATCGCTGCCGACTCGTTTAACAGCATGCCGAAGCTGACCAAGGTCACCATCGGAAAATACGTTACCTCGATCGGTGCCCGGGCGTTTGCTTACTGCCGAAAGCTGAAAACGATCCTTTTTAACAGCGGAAACGTCACCTCGATGGGTAAAAATGCGCTGAAAAAAATTGCAAAGAATGCCACCATCACCATCAAGGCGAGCAAAAAGAAATATAAGAAGTTAGTGAAACTGATCAAAAAGAAGGGGGGCATCCCCAAGAGCACGAAGTTTAAACGAATCACATAAACTACGGCCGGGCAGCAACAGCCCGGCCGTTATTCGATACCGGCAAAAACACCGGTTTGTCAATTCCCTTTCACACGTCACGCGGCTACCGTATCAGGTTCCGCGCCTTTTCATATTCCTCGACGCTGATCTCTCGGCCGGAGAAGCCTGCGCGCTCGAGGATCCGGATCAACTCCTCCCGCTCCTCGGATGTGAGCGACAGCTTCCCTGCCTGCTCCATCGCCTGCACACGCTCGCGATAGTTGATCGATACGGGTAGCTGAGTGGATGGCCGGCCGCCGAGGGGGGCCTCTGTCTGCCGGGTGGACACATGTGCCTCTGCCCGCTGTGCCGCCTTGCGGTCAGCGCGGCGGGTGCGCCGATGGAACTCGATCACCAGGCGGTCACTCCGATCCGCGCGCACATACCGCACGCGGCCGGCGATCACACGCGTCATCAGAACGATCAGCACAACCACCGCTGCCACGCCAAACACGATCAGGAAGGCGTATCCCAGCACGCGGCCGATCGAATCCAGTCCGGCACCGCCGTCACCGACACCGCCCGCGGACGTATCGCCGGCTCCGCCTCCCGAGGAGGTCCCACTGAAGAAATCGATCAGTCTCTCAAAGAAGCCCTCACCCGGCGGCTCCTCCGTCGACCACGGTGTCAGCTCCGCGATCCGCCAGTGTCCGCCGATCTTTACCTCGACCCATGCATGCGCCATCGCATCCGTGACGTTGACGGTCACGACCTTTGACTGGCCGTTTAACAGGTTATCCCCGTCATAGTAATCCTTTACGAGCAGATCGTTCCGCACACGACCGTCCTCGGTCAGGTTCGTCGGGTCGATCGCATAGCCCTCCACGTATCGCGCCTGATAGCCGAGTCGGCGCAGGATCAGCGTCGCCGCGCTGGCGAAGTGCGCGCAGTAGCCACGCTTATTATCCGCCAAAAAGTAGTTGATGAAGTCCTCGTCACGCGGTGTCACGCCCGGCTGATACGTGTAGGGGATGTTCTCCTGGAAGTAGTCTCCCAGCGCCCGGAGCAGCTGCACCGCTTTCTCATCGTTTGCCGTTTCTGCCGCCTTGGCGTCGGACTTAGCATCATCCGTTGCACCCTTGCCGTCGGACGTGCCGGCACCACCGGCAGCCGTCTCCGCCCGGTATCCTTCCAGGCCGGCGTCACGGATGAACGCATCGATCACCTCGCGGTTTGCCTCCGGGACGGCGTTGTACCTCCCGCGCTCCAACAGCAGCCGCCGGTTGCCGGTCAGTGAACCATCATCGACCTGGTCCGCCAGCGTCTTTTTCCCCTCCGGCTGCGATTTCAGCCTGCCGGGATCCGCCAACCACGGAAAATACGTCACCCCGACCGTCTGGCGATAGCCCATGAGCTGGAACTCCTCACTCACGCGCTCATCCACATAGTACGGTAAAAATGTCCCGAGCCCCGCCGCGACATTTTTGATCTCCATCCGCGCCTTCGCCGTGCCCTGCTCTCCCTTTTCATACCGCTCGCGCAGCTTCCTGGCCGTCGCATCCGTGGTCGCCTCGTTGATCCGTACGCCCTCGATCTGGGTCCGCTGCTCACTCCGCAGCAGATCCTGGTCAGGCCGGGATACCACCAGGTACTTTTCCGATCGCTGCCAGCGGTTATCAAACGGCAGATAATCCGCCCCCGTAAAGGTCCGCAGATACATCCGGTCCGAGCTGTGCGGCACATAGGTAACCTCCAGATCCGTCTCGTAATCCAGCGTCACCGAGTTCACTCCTCCGAGCACACCGCTCTTCAGTCCGCCCGTCGAGTCATATCGGTTAAAAAGCCCCCAGAGGCCATTTTTATAGAGGTTCGCCATCGTGTTTTCGGTACTTGCTTTCCACTCGCTGCGACCGCGCGTACCCTCGAGCTCGTAATCCGTTTTGCTCACGAACATCTGAAACACACCGCCGAAAACCATCACCACGGCGATCAGGATCCCGACGATCACCATATGATGTCGGGCGGCGTACACATAGTTAATATGCCGTTTTTTCTTTTGATACTCGAAACGCTGATCGTCCTTTTTGATCGGCGTGTGGCGCGCGCCGCGGAAAACAAATACGATCAGGCAGCCCGCCATCAACATCAGGATGTAGAGCATATCCGGCTCGCACTCGAGATAAAACGGGACCGTCAAAAAGAAAAACGACGCGAACATCACGGCAAAATACTTCATCTGTCGCGAGATCAAAGCGTTTAGCAGGATGGCATGAACCCAGCCGACGTAAACCATCGCGATCGTCACCGTGACGTCACGATTGCCGACAGCCTCCGCATACCCCTGCACGACCTCCGTATCAAAGTGATATGCCGCACGCTCGGAGATGATATTGACCACGGCGAAAAATCCACTGCTGATATACCGTCGCAGCATCAGTGCCGTGCCGAGCATGATCGCAAACAGGATAAAATAGCCAAGGTTTTCCCACACCTTCGTGTAGTATAAAAATGCCGAGAAAAGCGATCCCACCAGCACAGCCAGATGGATCACCAATGCATCATAAGGAATCTTGAACGAGGAGAGCAGGCATCCCATCGAGCCCATCACCACGAGGTAAACGATGAAGCCCTTCAGCAACAGCGTTTTATACCGCGGCTCGGTATCAAACGTCGCGCCGTCGCGCATGACGAGGCCGTTCGCGATGACCTGACAGGGCTCTTTTTGCCGCCCGGAACGTTTCTTTTCCCGCGGCTGTCGCTTTAGCTGAAGCATACGTCTACCTCCTTTCCTCAGATTCTCTCATCCCTTCACTGCCCTGCACCGTGCGGGTCACATCTGCCGTGCATCGTGCCGACCCGCACCTATCCTCTCGCACCCTCCACGGGCGTCCAGCCGACGGTGCCATCCTCCATGACACCAAAACGGATGTAGCCACCGAGGTACGGGTACAGGTTTTGCAGAATCCCATCCAGTGCCTCTGCCGAGTCGCCGCTCTCCGGCAGGCAGGTCCAATAATGCCGACCGAGGATCTCACCGAACGCCTGATCCACATCCGCCGGACTCGAGATCGTATACGCGTCAAAGCCGCCCGTTGACGTCGTGTAGACCATCAGACGGATATCGGTCTCCCCCTCTGCCCACGAATAAAGCTCCTGATAGGCGTGCGTCACGATATACCCGGTTGTCTCCGGATTAGAATCCAGCTGCAGCACGACCGTAAGCTCCATCCCGGCCATCTGTGTACGGATCTTGACCATCCACTCCTCCTGTCGGGCTGACAGTTTCCAGTGGATGTCACGAATCCGGTCACCGGCGATATACTCGCGCACATCCGTCACCTCGGAGAAGTCGTTACCACGTCGATTACTCTCCTCCACCTCGGTCATCCCCGCCGCAATCGTCTCCGCATCCGGGAGCTTACCACGCTGTGCAGCCGGCAGCACGACGAGATCTGCCTCATCCTCCACCGGGATCTCAAAGCGGACCAGTCCGAAGAGATCCTGCACTGCAATCTCACAAAGCACAAACCGGTACGTCCCGAGCTTGATCACCGAGAACGGCAGACGCAGATCCGACTCGCTTGCTCCCGCTCCCCTGCGCAGTCCGCGCGCAGGCAAAGGCAGCGAGGCCATCATCGGACTCGCCTTATCTTCCGTATCGTAAAACACATTGCGAAGCATGAGCCTGACACGAACGTCAAGCGTCCCCATGAGCATGGGATTTTTCAGAAAAATAACCGGATGGATCTCATCGCCCGGCGTCACCTTTTCAACCTGCGGCACGCGGATCCCACCGCTTACACGGGTCGCCAGGAGCCATCCGGACAGGATCGACAGCACCGGAAAAATGCAAAGAAAGCACATAAAAAACAGCAGCAGATAGCTGCGGAAAAACCGATATGATATCACCGTGACTGCAATCCAGAGCAGCAGTCCCAGCAGGCGAAACGGGCGCGGCCGCAGCCGCATCCTTTGAGTCCTTTGCTTCATGTGATACCTCTCATCCAAGGCCGTTACCAACGTCCGGCACAGACTTCTGCATCATCAGATCCGGGGTGCCGGTACCTCCATCAGGATGTGCTTCAGACAACCATCCACCTTCTTCCCCTCAGCGGCAGCGCGGGTACTGATCTTGACACGGTGACCGAGCACATCCGGCACCACCTTTTGAATATCCTCTGCAGTGACAAAATCACGTCCCTCCAGCATCGCCATCGCACGGGACATCCTCAGCAGCGCGATCGTACCACGCGGAGACGCCCCACCGATGAAGTACTCATGTGCTCTCGTCTTCTCGACGATCGAGACCATATAGTCATATAACGACTCATGGACAAAGATCTTTTTGGTCTGCTCCTGCAGCGCGGTCAGCTCCTCGAGTTCCATCACCTTGCTCACCGTATCCAACTGCTCCCAGACCTCGTTTTTCAGAATCTCGACGGCATCGTCATGCGCCGGGTATCCCATCGAGATCCGCACCATAAAGCGGTCCATCTGAGACTCCGGCAACAGCTGCGTACCGGAGGCACCGGACGGGTTCTGCGTCGCGATCACGACAAAGGGCTCCGGCAGCTTCCACGTCTTCCCCTCGACACTGGCCTGCCTCTCCTCCATGACCTCGAGCAGCGCGGACTGTGTCTTCGGCGAGGTTCGGTTGATCTCATCGGCGAGGAACAGGTTACAGAAAACCGCCCCCTTACGAAAGACAAACTTCCCTGCCTCCTTATCGTACATCGAAAAGCCGAGCAGATCACTCGGCAGTACATCCGGTGTAAACTGGACACGGTGATAGGACAGCGACATCGTTTTTGCAAAGGTCGTCGCAAGTGTCGTCTTTCCGACACCGGGGATATCCTCCATCAGGATATGTCCCTCCGCGAGGATCGAGGCGAGGATCTTTACGATCACATCGTCCTTTCCCTTGATGATCCGGGACACCTCCTGTCGTATTTCCATCAGCTTTTGAACAGCCATATCGTCCTCCATTCGGTAAACACCCTTACGGGCATACAAAAAGAGCCATTCCCATTATACGATAGAATCCTGCTAATCGCAAGTGATTCTATGTATTTCGAAAGGCTCTTTGAATCTTATCAATCGGGTATCCTTTACCGGCGAGATAGCGCATCTGCTTTTGCTTTTCCTCGTAGGTGAGCTCCGCCACATCGCGACCCTTTAACCGCTTGGCCAGCAGTGCACGAAGCGCCACCTCCTCCGGGTCTGTCGGTCCGTCGCCACCGTCACCGTCCCTGGCAAACGGCGCCCCGTCCTCATCCGTCTCATAGGCCAGAAACGCCTCAGCGAGCACATCGTCCGGGATGCCCTTTTCTTTTAGCTTTCGCCGGATCTCCTTACGGCTCTTTGACGTCTTATGGTAATCGATATAACCGGTCGCATAACGGAGGTCATTGATATACCCATACCGGGACACATAGTCAAAAGCAAAGTCGCTCGCTTTCTCGGAGAAGCCGGCACGAAACAGACGGTCCTTTAACTCCCAGGCGGTACGATCCTTGTGCAACAGGAGCGCCATCGCCTTTTCGGTCGCCTTTTTCGACTCCTCATCCGGAAAGCAGACAGACTCCTCCATCTCACTTCTCCTCAGTCTCCGGAGCGTCCGGTGCAGCCTCACCCTCTGCCTCAGCAGCGTTTGCCAGGCACTTGTTTCTCACGGCCTGCTCGACCTCCTCGAAGATCTCCGGATTCTCCAGAAGATAGTTCTTGGCATTCTCACGTCCCTGACCGATGCGCTCATCCTTGTAGCTGTACCACGCACCGCTCTTAACAATGATGTTGTTCGCTGCGGCCAGATCCAGCACATCACCCTCACGG
This sequence comes from Eubacterium sp., assembly GCA_036343395.1. Classification (GTDB taxonomy): domain Bacteria; phylum Bacillota; class Clostridia; order Lachnospirales; family Lachnospiraceae; genus Eubacterium_F. Next base: position 17,964 of record JAZASH010000013.1, read on the forward strand.
GAGATTCCCTTACCGAACATGATGTCGAACTCGGCCTCCTGGAACGGCGGTGCTACTTTATTCTTAACGATCTTGGCACGTACACGGTTGCCGATCTTCTCTCCGGCCTGTGACAGCGTCTCGATGCGACGTACCTCCATACGTACGGAAGCGTAGAACTTCAACGCACGACCACCGGTCGTCGTCTCCGGATTACCAAACATCACACCGATCTTCTCACGGAGCTGGTTGATAAAGATCACGGTACAATTGGACTTGTTGATCACGCTGGTCAGCTTTCTCAACGCCTGACTCATCAGTCGTGCCTGCAATCCGACATGTGAGTCACCCATATCGCCGTCAATCTCTGCCTTGGGAACAAGCGCAGCCACCGAGTCCACGATCACGATATCGACAGCACCGGAACGTACCATCGTCTCCGTGATCTCCATCGCCTGCTCACCGCTGTCCGGCTGTGAGATATATAATTCGTTGATATCTACACCGATGTTCTTTGCGTATACCGGGTCCAGCGCATGCTCGGCATCGATAAAGCCGGCGATCCCTCCGCGCTTCTGTACCTCGGCTACCATATGGAGAGCCACTGTCGTCTTACCACTCGACTCCGGACCGTAGATCTCGACCACTCGTCCCTTCGGGATACCTCCGACACCGAGTGCCAGATCCAGGCTGAGCGATCCCGTCGGTGTCGCCTCCACCTGAAGATGTGTGTTGTCTCCCAGCTTCATGATCGATCCCTGTCCATACTGCTTCTCGATCTGTGCGATCGCAGACTCCAGTGCACGAACCTTATTCGGATCCTTCTCCATCATTTTATCAGACATAGATACCTCCTCGCCGTCTGTCGGCTTACTTACTCTCATGAATCATCTGTTCGAAAATCTGTCGCGTATACGAACACTCGTTCGTATGTTCTTATCATACACGATGATTTCACTTCTGTCAACTCTTTTTTCAAAAAACTTTTTTTCTCTGATGATGTACATCCGTCACATCCCAAAAACCGATAGCGCTCGGGAACTCCTCGGATCCCCGGATCGCAAAGAGTGCCCCGGTCCACAGGCGCTGCCTGTCCGTCTATGTTCCGACGGAGCCTGTGTCCGGCCGGCGAGACTTCCCGTCTCCCCCGAACATCGCGACATCGGCTCGGAATCTGTAACACGTTTATCATAGCACACTCCCGGAGGCGCGTAAAGAGTCATTGGTCGCACAAAACAAACGTATCACGTCAAAAAAAATGTATCACGCCGGTCCTCCGGCTCCGGGGCTGCGCGTTTCCGCGCCTCTCCGAAAAGCCGGGGACCAACGTGATACGTTTGTCCGATTCCAAAAAACATTTTTCTTTCTATTAATAGATGCATTCCATCTTTTTGATATCAACTTACACACAATCAAAAAATCTTTTTCAAAAAGACCTCGTACCCCTTCTCCGTCTCGTAAACATCGGCCTTGCTGGTGATCTCCCAAGGAGCGTGCATGTTCAAAACAGCCACACCGCAATCGATGACCTCCATACCGTAAAGGGCCATGATATAGGCGATCGTCCCGCCTCCGCCGACATCCACCTTGCCGAGCTCTGCCGTCTGATAGGAGACATCCGCCGCATCGAGGATCCCGCGGATCCGTGCCATGAACTCCGCATTGGCGTCGTTGCTTCCCGACTTACCGCGGGCACCCGTAAACTTGTTAAAGACCATACCGCGTCCGAAGTAGGCCGCGTTTTTCTTTTCATAGGCCGACGCATAGGTCGGATCAAAGGCCGCGCTGACATCCGAGGACAGCATACGGGAGTTCTGCAGGCAGCGCTTCACCAGACGGTCATCGTAGCTTCCCACGCAGCCGATCAGCTCCGCCACCGTGTTCTCGAAAAACTGAGAACGCATACCGGTCGCACCGACGCTTCCGATCTCTTCCTTATCGACGAGCAGACAGCAGGTCGTGTAGGTCGGATCCTCCACAGCGAGCATTGCCTTCAGTGAGGTAAATGCACAGACCTTATCGTCCTGTCCGTACGCCATGATCATACTGCGATCGATGCCGGACTCTCTGGCCGCACCGGCCGGTACCACCTCGAGCTCTGCGGATAAGAAGTCCTCCTCATCCACGTCGTATTTCTGCTTCAGGATCGCGAGGATATTTTTCTTTACCGCATCCTTCTGATCCTTTTCTTCTTTACTGTTTGATGCGAGCGGTCTCGATCCGATGAGGATATCGAGCGCCTCTCCCTCGATCACCTTGCTCGCTTTTTTATCCATGTTTTCCTGTGACAGATGGATCAGCAGATCGGTCACGCAAAAGATCGGATCTCCCTTGTCCTCACCGATGCAGACCTCCGTCACCGTCCCGTCCTTTTTCGCGAAGACACCGTGGATCGCAAGCGGTGTCGTCACCCACTGGTACTTTTTGATCCCGCCGTAGTAATGCGTGTCGAGATATGCCAGATCGGTATCCTCATAGAGAGGGTTCTGTTTGATATCCATACGCGGGCTGTCGATGTGCGCACCGAGAATGGCCATTCCTTTTTCCAGCGGTTTTTTTCCGATATTAAAAAGCACGACCGCTTTGTTCATATTAACGGCAAAAATCTTGTCGCCCGGATGTACTTTTTTCTTCTTTTTAAGGATCTCCCTGAGATCCACGTAGCCCGCCTCCTTAGCAGCTTTCACCGCATAGGCAGCGCACTCGCGCTCGGTCTTATTCTCCGATAAAAATTTGATGTATTCTTTGTTGAGTTTTTCCAGCTTGGTAAGCTCTGTTTTTTTATATTTTTTCCATGCGTTTTCGCGTTCCATGATACGCTCCTTTCATTCATCAAACTCCACGACAACATAAAAGCCCTTTTCGTTTTCGCGGATCTCCTTTACGACACCCTCACGGCTTTTCAGTCGCTCGCGCAGTGTGTAGTTGGCAGACATCGCGACCGCCGGTACGATCGTGTAGTAGTAGGCACTGGGGAGCACGCCCTCCGTCACCTCTACGCGGTCCCCGTCCTTTACGAGTCCCGGCCGCTCCATCTTAAACTCCATTTCTCTCATTGCGGCCTCCGATCGATCACCTCATACTTTTTACGCAGTCTCAACTCCGACATGATCCGCTCATAGTTATCCGCCTTCTCATCCCAGGGAATGTCCATGCTGACGGCGATATTGGCCAGGATATGCTCACTGGCCCCCTTCATATCCTCAAAAATACGGATCCGCTCCACGTACGTCCTGGCGTCGAGAAACGCCATCATCTTCTCTTCCATCGGGCTCAGATTCTGCGGCGCGTCCTCCTGCGCAGCCTCCGACGGCTTCTCCGGTGTAGCCTCTGACGACTTTTCCGTTGTAGCCTCTGACGACTTGTCCGGCAGGTCCTCGCGCTTCTCGAGCTTTTCACGATACTTCTCCGGGAGCTCCGCGCGCTTTTCGATCTGCTCGCGCTGCTTCTCCGGGAGTTCCTCAAAGGCTCGGGTATAGGTAGAGAAAAAGGCCCCCGCCTCCATCACATAATACTCATAGGGCGCGGTCAACTCCTGATAGCAAACCACATCCTGATAGTTCGGCTTGGTCTGTGCCTGTGCGATCAGCTGTACCGGCTCCCCTGTTTGCTTGTGATACAATACGCGTTTGTTCATAATGCCCATCCTTTCCGGAGCAAATCCGATGTCGTTCCGTTTCGTATTTATCTGGTTTATGCCTGTTCCTTTTCTGCCAGGGAATGGTTGACATAATGGCAGACATCATCGACATCCAGCCCGTGGACAACACAGGCCTCGGCCAGGGTCTCTACCGCTGCCGACGGACAGCTCACACAGCCCATCCCGCACTCCAGCAGCGCGATAAAAGCGTCCGGATGTGCCTGCAACAGGTCATTGATCTTGACATCCGGTGTCGCGTATTCTTTGACGTTGGTTGTTTCTTCCAAAGTGAAGTCCTCCTTTCCACTTTCACATCTCTCAACAAACGATTATACACCCAGTCGGGGCATTTTTCAAGTAAAAAACAGTTCCTGCCCATCGGACAGGAACTGTTGATTTGCTTATTTATCCCAGCACTCGTCTCGCCGTGATCGGTGTACGATAGTCGATCGGGCTGGTCTTGATACCGGTACGCGCGTTGCTGGCGTGAACCACACGTCCGCCTCCGATACACAGTGCCACGTGAGATACATGACCGCCGCTTCCGTAGAAGATCAGGTCGCCGGCTCTCGCATCTCTCCAGCTGATCCTCTTACCAACCGTTGACTGCGAACTGGATGTTCTCGGCAGGTTGATACCGAAGTGTCTGAATACCGACATGGTAAATCCGGAGCAGTCCGTACCGTGTGTCAGTGAAGTACCACCGTATACATACGGGTTACCTACGAACTGAAGGCCATACGCTGCGACTGCTTCACCATCGCCCTCAGCCAGGGTGTTGCCGTCGTCATCGCTTCCGCCGCCGCCACCGCCGCCGGAATCATCGCTTGCGTGTCCACCGCCGCCACCGCCGGAGCCGCCGCCGCTGTTACCGCCACCGCCGCCGGAGTTTCCTCCGTTGCCATGGCCGCCGCCGTTTCCTCCGTTGGAGTTGCCGCCGTTTCCGCCTCCGCTGCCGTTGCCGCCACCGTTATTGCTGTGACCGCCGCCGTTGGACGCGTTGTTACCACCGTTGCCGCCGTTATCACCATTGTTGTTGTTATCATTCTCTGCGGCTCTCGCAGCCTCTTTACGACGCTGCTCTTCTCTTTCCTCTTCGATCGAAACCGCCTTCTTAAACTGGACGGTGATCTTTACATAATCCTTAGAAACATATCCGATACAGTCATCATCGACGTTGATCTTTGCCCAGTCGGAAAGCTCCTTAACCACCGGATAACTCTCACCCTCGGATACGAGTGTGATGACATCGGCGCTTTCATTGCTGTCCTCACGCACACGGAGTGTCTCTGTCGTGACGGTCGCCCACTTGGTACCGAACTCATCGATCAGCTTCTCAGCACTGTATCCGATCGCCAGATAATCCTTACGGATGTATCCCTCTACCGAACCGGATTTGATGAATGCCCAATCGCCCTCGTGACGGACAATCGTAGCCGCGCTACCGCGGTACAGCTTGCCGACGATCTCTGCCTCCGTGTCCGGACGCTTACGGATGTTGACATAATCCGCTGCGATTGAGATTCCTACATTTTCATACTCGGATGCCGACTTAACCTCTCCGTCGACCGACTGCTCATCGACCAGGGCATCCCCTGTTACCGATGTACCACTGGCTGCGTTACCGCCCAGCATATCGGCGAAGGCTACGATCGCCTCCGGATCGCTCCCGACGCCCGACTGCAGCGAGCAAAACATATCCAGCGTATACGACATACCGGCCAGCTCTGTTTCCGAGCCCATCGTGGTCGAACGTGATGTCACCACCGAAGCCAGCAGTCCCAAAGACATGATACAGCCGGCTCCCAGCACGGCCCTGATCAGTCTGCTCCTGTTCATAAATTACCTCCTGTTTTCCGCTATTTTTCCCATATCCCTTGCGGAGATGTTACGAATTTATTAACAAAATACGATTTTAGTATACCAATTCTTTCTACACTTGTCAACATATTTTTTCAAAAAAAACGAAAAATCGTCATTTTTCTGCTCCGAGAACCCACAAACGGGTGTCCCGTGTTGCATTCCCTCCCGACATATGTTAGAATACTTCATACAGAAAGGGGTTTTTTCTATGTATACAACACATGATCGCGTATCCTACAGCCGCATCGATATCGGCCGTAAGATAGCTGTAGAATCCATAATTAACGTTATGCAGGACTGTGCTCTCTTCCACAGTGAGGACATCGGAAGAGGTGCCGCCGTGCTCGCCGAGGTCAATCGTGCCTGGCTCGTGAGCGCCTGGCATGTCGTCTTTGTCCGTCGACCTGACATGGGCGAGTACTTCGATGTGCATACCTGGGCGTACAAGTTCACCGGGATCTTCGGCTGCCGTAACTTTTTGATGGAGACACCGGAGCATGAGGTCCTGGCCTATGCGGACTCACGGTGGTTTTACTTTGACTCCGCCACCGGCAAGCCGACCAAGATCGATAAGGAAGAGATCGAGGGCTACGGCACGGAGGATCCGTACGATATGGATTATTCCTCGCGCAAGGTTACGATGCCGGAGGGGCTCGAGAAGGTCGACGAGATTTTCGTCAACGCCTCCCTCCTTGATTCCAACAAGCATATGAATAACGGCCAGTATGTGCGCAAGGCAGTCGCCTATCTCCCACTCGGCTTCGAGACTGCCGAGTTCCGCGCGGAGTATCGAAACGCGGCACACTACGAGGACGTGATGCAGGTCTACACCGGAATGTCGGACGGCAAGCTCTATGTCGTCTTTACAGATGAAAAAATGGAACCCTACTTCATCAGTGAGTTCACCCCGGCGTGACTCCCTGTCACCACCGCCGGTCTGACCTGAAGACACGTAAAAAAAATGCAGATTTTTGAAAAAAAGGCTTTTCTTTTTTCTAAAAGTGTGGTAGAATAATGTCAAACGATACAAGGAGGTGTCGCTTATGGAGATCTCTGATGGGCTTGATATCACAAGATATGCTTTGTTATCAGCACAGAATACCACCATGGAGGGTGTGGGGATTGCTATGATGAAGAATGCGCTTGACATGCAGGAGCAGATGGGCGCAGAGATTACCCGGATGATGGAGCAGTCAGTAAATCCGGATCTGGGTGCTAATATTGATTTTCGAGTTTAATTACTTTCTTTCTCCTTTCTTTATGGATAGTGTGTAAGAGGCCTGATGGCTACCGACGGGTAGTGATCAGGCCTCTTGCCACATTCCGAGAAAAAAAGCACGAGCCGCATATCGCAGCCCGTGCTTCTCTACATTTACTTCGCGATGATCGCCTCGATCTCGATCAGGACTCCCTTTGGAAGCCGTGATACCTCGACGCACGAACGCGCCGGAAAAGACTTTGTAAAGTAGTTCTCATAGATCTCGTTGACCGTACTGAAGTCATCCATGTTCTTAATAAAGACGGTGGTCTTTACGACATCCTCCGGCTCACGCCCGGCTGCGCGCACCAGCTCAAGCAGGTTTCCGATTGCCTGGTCCGCCTGCTCGCGGATCCCACCGATCGCCAGCTCACCGGTCACCGGATTGATCGGGATCACCCCCGAGGTAAAGATCAGGTTGTCGGTCTCGACAGCCTGAGAATACGGTCCGATTGCCTGTGGTGCCTTATCTGTTGAAATGATTTTTTTCATGAGCAGTCCTCCTTTTCCTATCCGGATGCACATCCCCGCGCCTGTCCGTACCCGGTCGGCCCGTCCTGCGCCCCGCATCATCTGTTAAAATAAGTATAGCATTTTTTTTGCTTTTCGTCTATAATAAAGAATAGATTCGTAAACAAATACTAAAGGAGATCACTATGACACCTGATTACCTGTCCGACCATATCGGCACGATACAGACTCTCACCGTCGCGCGCCTGACCGAGCACGGTGCGTATCTCGCCTCTCCGTCACCGGTGGAGGGCGACGAGGTGCTGTTACCGACCAATCAGCTCACGCCGGACATTCAGAAAAGCTCCGACGTGCAGGTATTCTTATATAAGGACTCCGAGGATCGCCTGATCGCCACCCGCGAGACACCGGCACTCGTCCTCGGCGAGGTCGCTCTGCTGCGTGTGGCCGACGTGACAAACATCGGTGCATTTTTGGACTGGGGACTGAAAAAGGATCTCTTTTTACCGTTTAAGGAGCAGACCAAGCGCGTGCGTCCGGGGGATGAGGTGCTCGTCTCCCTCTACATCGACAAGAGTGAGCGCCTGTGCGCCACGATGCACGTCTATGAGTATCTGCGGACCGACAGCTCCTATCAGAAGCATGACCACGTCCACGGACGGATCTATGAGATCACGGATTCCTTCGGCGCCTTTGTCGCTGTCGAGGATGCTTTCTCGGCGCTGATCCCGACAAATGAAATGACGCGGGTCCTCGCGGTCGGCGATGAGATCGACGCCCGAATCAAGGAGGTACGTCCGGACGGCAAACTGACACTCTCCCTGCAGGAAAAGCTAAAGGTCCAGATGCGCGACGACGCCGACCGGATCTATGATCGTCTCTGCGAGGCAGGCGGCACACTTCCCTTTCATGATAAGACCGCACCGGAGATCATCAAGAGAGAATTCGGTATCAGCAAGGCTGCCTTTAAGCGCGCCCTCGGACGGTTAAAAAAATCCGGAAAGATCGATATTTTCCCGGATAAAATAACCAAATTATAATCCCATCATAAACCAATAAAAAACAGAGGAGACCATGCGTCATCCTCTGTTTTATTTTGTACTGTTATTTATCCGACCGGCAGGTAAAAATACGTCGGTTTGATGTATACCTTACCCTTGTCATAGACCTCGCTCTTTTGCAGCTTGCCGTTTACCTTATAATAATAGTAGATCCGGACATAATAGGTCCTGTCACTGTGTACGTATTTCTTTCCGTACTGACTGACCTTACACGAGGTGGTCTTTGACCCGACGGTCTTTGCCAGCTTAAATCCCTTTTTTTCTTTCTTGGAAATATAGATCTCTTTTTTCTTGGCACCCTTGACCTTCATCCCGGATACGGTGATCGCATCCTTGTATCCGGACAGCTTGATCTTTTTCGCGGACGCGTAGGTATAGGGCTCAGACCAGTTTCCGTATTTCTTAACTCCGTTTACCGTGATAAAGCCACGTACCTTGACATGTACGACCTTACCGCGATAGGACGGCTTCAATGTCACCAGTGACACCGCGCCTCCGGAGGCAGCAGATCCACCGACGGTTTTTGTCGCGAGCTTTTTGCCCTTATACGTCTCAGCGCGTACCTGATATCCTTCGGAAAAAGCATCCGACCCGATCAGAAAATCGGCCTTGTTTGAGCTCCGATACCAGTAGCCGAGCTGCGGCGTCTCCTGTGTATCCGGCAGCGTTTTTACATCACGGAGCGTGACACCCGGATCCTCCTCGGACAGCTTCGCTCCCGTCTCATCGCACTCATAGATCCGAAACGCCAGCGTCAACTCCGGCTTTAACCGATTGATCGTCACGAGAAACTGATGCGGTTCCTCCGCGATCGGGGCGATCACACTCAGCTTTTCTTCTCTCTCGACCGTACCGGGCAGCACCTGATACAGGATGTATTTCTCCGCTGTACCTCGCCACGAGATCGTCACGTAATGTGACTCCTCTTCTCCGTTCAGACTCCCATATGCCGCATCGATCTGCTTTAGCTCCTGCACCACGGTCGTGGAGGCCTTACTGACCTCACGCGGTGCCGTGCCGCCGATCGCAAACGCGATCGCAGCGATCACGAGCATACTTATGATTCTCCTACACTTCATCCTGATTCCCTCCGAAACCTGCGGGATCCTTTATGACTTCTCACATGAGAAAATGTGGATAGCCATCGGGGCAAGGCGGATCTCGATGGAGTTTGCTTTTCCATCCTGCTTCACGCGCTTGGATACTCTTGCCCGCGGATTGCCAAAGCCAAATCCACCGAACTTCTCATCGTCACTGTTGAAAATCTCTTTATACTTTCCGGCAAATGGCACGCCGACGCGGAACTTGTCATACGGTACCGGCGTAAAGTTACATACGACCATCAGTACCTCTTCCTTTGTCCGACGTAAAAATGTGATCGACGAGCGATCCGCATCCAGTGCACTGATCCACTCAAAGCCGGATGGCTTGTTATCGTCCGCATACAGTGCCGGATGTGCCTTATAAAACTCATTGATAATGCTGATATAGTTTCTCAGCTTCTCGTGCTCCTCACGCTCATCCGTGACCTTCCAACCCATCGGAAGAACACCGGTCTTGAAGTCGATATTTTTCTCACGGTGATGATAGAGCGGCTCACCGAGATACCACGGATCGAGCTCACCGGTCTCCGTACCGGCGAAGTTCAGCACACGTCCCGGATGGGTCAGCTGGAAGCCATAGCTCAGTCGCAGTGACGCGAACTTCTGATGACGCATGCCGGCCATCTTATGGAACATCGCACCGGCATTTCCGGCGACATCGTCACAGCCGATACCGAGCAGATACTCCTCGGCATACTGGTAAGCCATGCTGAGCGTCAGTGTGTCGTGACGGCCGCGGCGGAACAGCGGATCCGTCTGCATATAATCGAGGAAATCGTGCTTCCAGCCCTCGTTCCACACGAGGTCAAAGCCGATCCCGCCATCGTCTGTCTTGTCGGTCAGACCCGGATAGATTACTGAATCATGACCGATCGTGAAGGCACCCGGTGCCTCCTCATGGATGGTATCGTTCAACGTACGGAGGAACTCGAGACCCTCCAGATTTTCATTTCCACCGAAAATATTCGGAATCCAGTTATCCCCGGTACGTCCGTAGTCGCAATACAGCATCGGGCCGAGGCCGTTCATCTGGATGCCGTCGATGTGGAACTCCTTCAGCAGATACATCGCACTGCCGATGAGGAAGTTGACCACCTCGCTCCGTCCGTAGTTGTAGATCTTTGATCCGATAAAAGGATGCACACCCTGTCTCGGATCCAGATGCTCGTACAGGCAGGTCCCATCAAACTCTACCAGTCCCTGCTTGTCACACGGGAAGTAGGACGGGGTCCAGTCGACGATCACGCCGATCCCTTTTTTATGGAACTGGTCAACAAAATATTTAAAGCCGTCCGGCTTTCCGTAGCGGGACGTCGGTGCATAGTAACCGGTCGTCAGATAACCCAGTGACTGATCCAGCGGATGCTCCAGGATCGGCAGGATATTCACATGGGTATATCCCATTTTTTCACAGTACTGCGATACGTCGTCCGCGATGGTTTTATAATCGTGGAACTGCAGCTGGCAGGTTTTTTTCGATACCGGATCCGGCAGAACAAAGCCGGCCAAACTAAAGGAATACACCAGCATCGCATCGGTCTTCGGCTGGTACTTCACACGATCCTTCATCCAGGCATCGTCACCCCAGCTGTAATCATCGCCGTCGTATACCACAGCGGAGAACTCCGGACGCAGATCAAAGTAGCGTGCCATCGGGTCGGTCTTGTAGATGTCCTTGCCGACCGAGTTCAGGATGCGGTACTGATATTTTTCTCCCACCTCGAGACCCGGGATGAACAGCTCATAGATCCCCGCGTCAGGGAGAAGCGTCATCGGGTTGGCGGTTTTATCCCATTCATTAAAGGGACCTACGACAGAGACCGCACGGGCATTCGGCGCCCATACCGCAAAGTGTGTTCCCTTTACCCCGTCGATCTCACATACGTGTGAGCCGAGGATTTTTGTTATATCTTTATGAATCCCATTGACAAACTGATTGCGATCCATCGCATCGATCTGTGACTCGATCGTGTACGGATCCATCAGCTCCTGGGTCTCCTTGCCCTTGGTTACGAGCAGGTGATACTTCGGAAACTGATCCGGCGTCATCGCCTCTCTGTCTGCCTTTTTACGCGGCAGCTTTTTCGCCGGAACGATAGCAGCAAAGTACCCGGTCCGGGACATTTTTTTCATCGGATAACTCCGGCCGGTCTCGGTTACCTTGACCTTGATCTCCGTTGCCTTCGGGAAAAATACACCGATGAACATATGTGTCGCGTCGACCGCGCGCGGCCCCAGTACCTGCTCGGGGTTACTGCACTCCGCGTACTCGAGAGCCTCCAGCTCGGGCCATTGAATCAGATCTTCTACTTTGATTGCCATAGTGTCACTCCTTTCACTCCTCGTACCACATCCGGATCGGTGTTCCGGTCTCGTCGTACTCCAGTTTTCGTCTGGGCTGGTATTTCTTTAACACGTGCTCCATCGGGTAGGTCGATACATAGCCTACCAGTCCCGGTAGTAGTACTATCGCAAAAATAATCGTCGGTGTCCCCCACTGCACATAGCTGAGCATGCCGGCAAATACGACCAGTGCCAGCTGGATAACTCCGTGGAGGATATGACGAAAGGTGCAAAAAAGTCCAAAACGGATCGTCATCATAAACTTGTTATCAAAACGGGAAATGATCGGGAACACATTCAGCGTCAGGATGGCGAGCACGATCATCATCGTCAGATAGATCGCTGCCAGCACACCTCCGATCCCGTCCTTGGTCGAGCTGTTGAGTCCGAGGTAGTTGATGTTCCACCACAGTAAAAAGTAGATCAAAACGATGATCACCCAGTAGATCGTAGACTGTTTGAAGTTCATCTTAAAGCTCCGCCAGAACTCGCGGAACACATACCCCTCACCGTGGCGGATCACCTTCGCGCATACATAGTACAGCGATGTGATCGCATCTCCGATGGTGATGATCGGGATGCAAAACAGAAGAAATACCAAGGATACATACATCATGTCAAAGATCCTCGACAGCATCACCATAACCGGATTATCGGTTGAAAAAAAGCGTCTCATACGGCTCATGTTTACGTGTTATCCTTTCCGTATGCGTAAGCGGTATCGCTTCAAAATATCTTGCTTACGCGTCAATGTTGTGAATAAAAATCCCGCTTCGGAGCTTCGGCTCAAACCAGGTTGATTTCGGCGGCATCAGTAGTCCGGCATCCGCGACGTCAAACAGCTCCTCGATCGAGGTCGGATACATCGAGAACGAAACCTTCATGTCCTCATTCGCTCTGCGCTCCAGCTCGCCGAGTCCGCGAATCCCTCCGATAAAGTCGATCCGCTTATCCGTCCTCGGATCGCCGATCCCCAGCACCGGTCCGAGCAGGTAATCCTGCAGGATCGATACGTCCAGTGCTCCGACGGCATCCTTGCCCTTATATAAATCCTCTTTAGCGGTCAGCTTGTACCACTGACCCTCGATATACATACCAAACGTGCCCTTGCTCTCCGGGCTCACCGGCACATCGGCTAACTCTACGGTGAAGTTCTCGCGGACTGCGTTGAAAAAGCTTTCCTTGCTGAGTCCGTTGAGGTCCTTGACCGTACGATTATAATCCATGATCTTTAACTGATCAGCCGGGAAAAGCACCGAGAGGAAATAATCCGACTCCACGCGTGCATCCTCGGATGCCTTCAGCGTCTGCTCGTCTCCCATTTTGATCGTCGCCGCTTCTTCTCTGCGCTTCAGTCCCACCTTGACAGCGGAGGCCGCACGGTGATGTCCGTCGGCGATATAGATCGCATCGATCGAGCCAAACGCTTTCTCGATCGTCTCTACATCCTCCGGATCACTGATCTTCCACACGCGATGTGATATCCCGTCCGGGGAGGTAAAATCGTACAGTGCGTCGTGCTTTCTCGCCTTCATCACGACACTGTCGATCGTTGTATCTTCACGATATGCCAAAAAGATCGGCCCTGTCTGCGCACCCAGTGTGTCCACGTGGGTGATCCGGTCAATCTCCTTGTCTTCTCGGGTATTTTCGTGTTTTTTAATGACACCGTTTACATAGTCATCAATAGATGCCACGGCAACCAGTCCGATCTGGGACCGTCCGTCCATCACCAGCTCATACACGTAGTACGCGCTGTCCTCATCCTCGATATAGGTGCCGTCTTCCAGTCTTGCTTGATACAGCTCCTTTGCGTGAGCATATACCTGCGGATCATAGGTGTCTACCTCGTCAGGCAGTGAGGTCTCTGCCCTGTCGATCGCTAAAAATGACAGCGGCTCTCTTTCTACCTCTACCTTGGCCTCCGCTCTGTTATATACGTCGTATGGCAGTGCTGCCACGCGGGAAACCAGGTCCCCGCGCGGTCTTACACTGTTAAATGGTCTAATGTCAGCCATGTCTTTCTACTCCTCTTTCTCTATAGAAGTCCTATTATCCTCGTGCACAAGCGCGCTTGTACATCTTATAGCTTGCTGCTCCTGTCGGCTTCGTAAGTGTATATGTGTATACGCCCTTGGAGGTCAGGTATGCACTTGCCTGATATGTTGTCATAACATTGCCATTCTCATCGTAGAAAACAAAGCATGCATATGCACTTACCGATTTCTTTGTCTTGTTCTTAAAACGAACCGAATAGGAGCTGCCATTATCGCTAACGGATACGTTCACCTTCTTGGTCATGTTAAGGTATTTCGCCGTTGGATTGTGGCTGCTTACGTCTACCTTTTTGGCAACCTTCACATTAACGATCGCATCTGCACCGTAATAAGAGGTCCACCTGTAAACCTTTGTTCCCTGCACAAGATCGGAAGCCAGGATCTTCTCTGTCTTTACCACTTCCCCTGCTGCGTTAATCAGAGATACATTAAAGGTAGCGCTCGGGAGGAATACACCGGTCTTGTTAGTAAACTCAAATACAATATTGGAGGTTATGTTCGAGTAGCCCTGTGTAACTCCAATGGAGTATTTCGCCTGGATCTTCAGCTTCTTAACCGTGATCACGAATCTGTACACCGTACCACCGGTCATACGTGCGGTAACGGTAGCCTTACCTGCCTTCTTAGCGGTAAAGGTAACAGCAGCCGAGGTCTTCTTTACCTTTACAACGGATTTCTTTGAAGTGCTGGCAGACGTAAATCTGCCGATGATCGCTTTGTAGCCGTACTTCTCGCCTACGATCATCGTAAGTTTTTTTGTTTCAGTTCTCGCCGCTGCCTGCGGTGCTGCGGTACCGACAATGCCAAATACCAGCGCCATTACCAGGACCAATGTTCCCATAAGTCTTCTTGCTTTCATTTCGTTTCTCTCCTTCCAGCATATTAAAATGTTAATAAGCGGATGCCACAGCCGACACCCGCTTAATATTATACTATATTTCGCGATAAAAATCAATCAAAGATTTCAGTTATTCTCCTGCTTTTGCCGTGATGATCCACGGTGCCGGCTGGTTCTCGAATACATTTTTCGAGGTCAGCTTGGATACCTGGATCTGGATGATCGTCGTATCGGTAATGCCGAACTTCGCCAGGATGTCGTTCATCGATGCCGCCACACGGAAATCCAGGGTGTAGATGACGAATTCCATCTTTGGGTTCAGCTTCAGCAGATAGTCGAGCTCCTGCTCGAGACTGGCCGATGCCACCAGCATCGTCGTGTCCGGGATCGGCAGATCACGCATAGTGTCGCCGCCGACGTGGTCGATGATCGTGACATTCGTCAGGCCAAACTGGTTGACGTTTTCCTCGAGGGTCTCGCGGTCTCTTTCCTTGTACTCAACAGCGATGACCGTCCCCTCGCCGCTCATGATCGCAGTTTCTACTGCGATAGACGCGCCGGAAATAATACAGAAGTTCTTACTCTCGTCGATCTGCATTTTGGACAGGATGACGGAACGGATCTCAGAGCCGACGTACTTTACGGAGCCCGAGTAAAACTTCTTGTTGTCCATACCGAACTTGATCGTGCTTCTCGCGTTCGGGTTGAGGACGATCATGCCGGCGGATGCGTTGATGCCCCGATCGATCATCTCGGAAACCTTGTTGCGCTTAACTTCGCCCTCCGGCTCCGAGCCTTCGTTGTAGATGACCTCGCAATCGCCGAGTCCGACGTTCCACATCTTGTAAAAGATGTCCATATCGCCCGCCTCGGTAAAGACGAGGACGCAGCGGTGCGCCTCGACTGTCGGGATCAAATTCTTATTCTTTCTGGTAATATCCAGAATTTTCACATGTTCCAGGTCGATCTCCGTGTTAGCGGAGAAATACTGAAGCCACGAGAGGATGTGGCTATTGGTAAATAGATTTTCTGACATAAATACCCCTTTCCAAACGGAGTTTTTTCTTCGCCGCTCGAAGCGTATTGAGCGCATGCGCTCCTTCGCTGAGAGCAAGAAGAGAAAATCGTTTATTAATCACACTTATTCAGCAACTCTTCCCATTTTTGATCAACATACTCCTGTGCGGCCTCAATCGTCCACTCATTGCCCGGCTTAAAGCAATGCGCGAACCGCCCCTGGCGCTTCATAAACTCCTCAACCGGAAGCTTCTTCTTCGGCTCGTAGGTCAGATGATACTCACCCTCGACCACCTCGTAAAGAGGCCAGATGCACGTATCAATCGCCAACTGGCACATGTCTCTGAGATCCTCAGCCGGATACTGCCAGCCTCGCGGACACGGTGTCAGCACATTGACGAAGGTCGGCCCCTCGGTGTAGATCGCACGATGGGCCTTCTCATGGAAATCCTTCATCGTCCCGAAAAGCGTCGTCTGCGCCACATACGGTGATCCGTGTGCCACCATGATCTGCGTCAGATCCTTTTGATTCTGCTTTTTGCCGACAGACTCGACACCGGCCGGTGTCGTCGTCGCCGAGGCAAACCGCGGTGTTGCTGAGGAACGCTGGGTTCCCGTGTTCATATACGCGTTATTGTCATAACAAAAATAGGTAAAGTCATGACCGCGCTCAAAAGCACCCGAGAGTGACTGGAAGCCGATATCATAGGTACCGCCGTCACCGCCGATCGCAAGGATCTTGAAGTTTTTATCCTTGCCCAGGATGCCCTTTTTCTTTTTGAAGTTATAAGCCGCCTCAACACCCGCTGCCGTCGCCGATGCATTCTCGAAGGCGGTGTGGATGTAGCTGTCCGACCATGCTGTATACGGATACTGGAAGGATGACACCTCGAGACATCCGGTCGCGTTACAGATGACCGCCTGATCCTCGGCGTTTACCGCACGCATCATCGCACGACATACGATACCGGCGCCACAGCCTGCGCAGAGGCGGTGTCCTGCGTGGAAGCGCTCTTCCTTCGCCATTTCCTGTTTCAGATTATATGCCATCTGTTACACCCCCTTTCCCACGGATTGTCCATCACAAACAAATCCGTCGGAGCATGTCGTCCCATCTTTCTCACGCTGCCCCATATGGATGTATACCTGGCCGACTTCGCCGGTCTTTACGATATTGGTCAGTCTGCCGTATACGGACAGAGCCTGCTTGACCGTGAAGTCTCGGCCGCCCAGACCGTAGACGATATCGATCATCTTCGGATGGTTTGCCACGTTGATCAGCGCGCCGCTGACCTCGGCAAAAAGCGGTCCGCCGTGTGCCGAGAAGCCCTCGCTCTTATCCATCACCGCTACGGCCTTGACGCCGGACAGTGCCTCGGCGATCTCCTCAGCCGGGAACGGACGGAATACACGCAGCTTGATCAGGCCGGCTTTCACTCCGGAGGCACGCAGCTCATCAACCGCAGCCTTGGCGGTACCGGCGGAGGAGCCGATGATCACCATCGCGATCTCCGCGTCATCCATCTGATAAGACTCAAAGAGTCCGTATTTTCTTCCGAAGGTTTTCTCAAAATCAGCCGCTACGTCGAGGATTACCTTCTTGGCATTTTTCATCGCGGTCGCCTGTGCCACGCGGGCCTCCATATAGTAGTTGGAGATTCCGTACGGGCCGACGGCCAACGGGTTTTCTTCCTTCAGTAAGTAGTTTTCCGGATGGTACTCGCCGACAAACTTTTTGACTGCGGCATCCTCCTCGATCTCGATGTTCTCGAGTGCGTGGGAGGTGATAAAACCATCCTCGCATACCATCAGCGGGAGCCGTACATCCGGGTGCTCCGCGATACGGTGTGCCATCAGGTAGTTGTCATAGACCTCCTGGTTGTTCTCACCGTAGAGCTGGATGAAACCGGAGTCACGCTCCGCCATGGAGTCGCTGTAATCGTGGTTAATATTGATCGGGCCGGTCAGCGCACGACAGGCTACGGCCAGCACGACGGGAAGTCGCGAGGAGGCTGCTACATAGAGGACCTCGTTCATAAAGGACAATCCCGCGGATGAGGTTGCTGTCACGGCACGACAACCGGCCGCCTCAGCACCCACACAGGCAGACAGTGAGGAATGCTCACTCTCCACACAGATAAACTCGGTATCTACCTTGCCGTCTGCGACATACTGCGCAAAAAACTGCGGAATCTCGGTCGACGGCGTGATCGGAAACATCGCGAATACGTCCGGATTGATCTGACGCATAGCGGTCGCGATCGCCTCGTTTCCTGATAATCTGTCTCTCATACTCATCGCTCGTCCTCCCATGTGATCGCCTGGAACGGACATACCTTCAGGCAGATCCCGCACCCCTTGCAGTGATCGTAATCAAAATCCGTCCTCTTGCCGCCCTCTACCGGGATCGACGCATCCGGACAGTACGGTGTACACATCAGGCACTGCTTGCATTTTTCCGGATTCCAAATCGGTGTGCGTGAACGCCACTCGCCGGTCTTGGTCAGCTCGGATGTACCCGGCTCGTAAATCTCACAGCCGGTCGTCATATCCTGCCATGCGATATCCTCATGGATATCCGCCGCTTTGATCGTATTGCTCATGACGCGCTCGCCTCCTTTACCTCATTCATCGATCGACGCAGGCACTTGAGGTTTCCCTCGATCACCTGTGGCTTTTTCGCAAATTTATGGGAGTACGAAGCCTCCATATCCTTTAAAAATGAATCCTTCTCGACACATTTGCTGACCTCGACAACCGCTGCCAGCATCGGTGTATTCGGGAAATATCTGCCCAGACAGTCAATCGAGATCGTGCGCGCGTCGATGGTGCACACGCGTCCCGTGTAACCCTTCAGCTCCGGTCGGATCTCCTCCGGTGTGCGCGCCGTGTTGACGATGATCGCACCGTCAGGACTCAGCCCTGCCGTCACATCCACACTCTCCAGTAACGTCTCATCAACGACAACCACGTAGTCCGGCTCGTAGATGTTGGAGTGGATATTACAACGCTCCGCGGAAATCCGATTATACGCCGTGATCGGTGCCCCGCTCCGCTCCGGGCCGTACTCCGGGAAGGACTGTACATACTGACCGGCCGAGAACGCCGCATCTGCCAGAAGCTGTGATGCCGTCTTCGCTCCCTGTCCGCCACGGCCGTGCCAGCGGATTTCTATCATATCTTCGTTCATACTGCAACCCTCGCAATCTCGTATAAAAAATGTACGCGAGTTATTATATCTTATTTAATATGAAAAGTCAATAAAAAAACGGCACCCGGAAAATCTCTCCGGATGCCGTAAAACAGTGCTCTCTTATACCTCGAAGCGATTGATGATCTCGCCCAGCTCTTCCATCGTCTCTTCGTTTGTCTGGAGACGTCCGTAGCCGTCCACCGTCGAAGTGGTTACGCGTACCGACTTCTCTGCTACGGTGTGTACAGCCTCCTCCGAACGCTGGATCATACCGGAGATGTTCTCAACCGCATCGGAGATCTCCGTGATGCTGGCTGTCATCTGTGAGGTAGCCTCGCCGATATTGCCCATCATATCGATAAAGGTCTGTGCGTCGTTCTCGTAATCCTTGCCGACACGCTCGAAGGACTCATAATCCTTCATGACAGTCTCACCGAGGAACTTCGTCGTGGTCTCGACACACTTGCGAAGGTTGTTAACAGCGGAATTTACCTGATCGACGATCTCATCAATATGACGAACCGTCTCAGAGGTCTGTGCAGCCAGTCCACCGATTTCGGAAGCAACAACGGCAAAGCCCTTGCCGGCCTCACCGGCTCTCGCTGCCTCGATGGACGCGTTCAGCGCCAGGAGGTTCGTCTGACCGGAGATCGACTGGATGTTATCGGTCAACTCATTGATACGCTCCACAGCCTTGGACTGCTCGGTTGCCTCGGCGGCATCCTCCATGATCGTATCGTACATCTGACGAAGCTTGCCCATCGATGTCTCTGCGAAGGACTCGAGCTCCTTTGCCTTTACTGCCAGATCATCGGCAGCACCGCGTCCCTCATCGATCAGCTCATAGATCTGCTGCGAATTGCCCTTGGCATCGACCACCTGACCGGTGATGCGTCCGGCATCCTCTGCGGTCTCGGCGAAGCTCTCGGACAGCTCCTCGAGTACGGCCGAGTTATCCTCGGACATCATATTATTATCCTTCATGATGTTATCCAGCTCCAGGGTACTGTCGGTAACCGTCGTCTGGATTTCCTGCATGTTTCCAACCATATCAGCCAGCGCCACGCGCATCTGCGAAATCGCTTTAGCCATCTTGCCGAGCTCGTCACGATGATGAGCCAGCTTATCGATCGATGTGTCTTCTTTCAGGCGGAGGTTCGCCGTGTCATCGATCACGCCGGTCAGTGTACGGAGCGGCTTGGTGATCGTCATCGAAAGCAGGAAGCCTACGATAACTACGACTACCAGCACACCGGCACCTACGAGGAGGATCGTCAGGCGAAGCTCGCTCGCATTTTTATTGATATCGGCCGTTGTTGCGATAACGCCGAAGTACATACCGTTTACCAGGTCCTTAAAACAGGTTTCCTTGCTTCCCTCGGAGTCGGAGAAGTTCATAACCTCCATCGCACCCGAACCGGAGCGAACCGCTGCTGCTACGTCAGCCATTCCTTCCTTCGTTGCGAAGTCGGCACCACTTTCCAGCACGCTGTCTACGAGGACGTTTCCTGCGGAATTCAGCAGGTAGCCCTTGCCGGAATCATACAGGTTGACATTGTCTACGATCTCAGTCATAAGCGAGAAGTCGATATCCATTCCGACGATACCGATTGACTCTCCGGCCTCGTCGTAAAGCGGTACGACATAAGAAATCATATATACGTTAATGTTTGCATTCAGATACGGATCCATCCAGATCGGAGCCTTGTTCTGAACCGGGATGTAATACCAGCCGACATGCTCGAGATCACTCGGATCATACTGTGAGAAGTCCGTCGGGGTAACACTCTCGAAATCTTCCTTGGTTGAGTTTCTCGTCAGGAAAAGTCCCGAGGTCGGATTGGAATAATCCGGATTGTAACGGATATAAGCACAGATCGCTCCGTCTGTGTTCTTCGCGAACGTCATGGTTTCGTTCTCGATTTGCTTTGTCAGCTCATCCGCATAGGCCTTGCTTGCCTTAAACTTGGTGACATCCAGTCTCTGCATCACCTGCTCAGCCAGTGTATCCACACTCTGCTGGATCTTTAATACCAGTGTGTCCGCCTGCTCGGACTGCTGTGCACAGGCTGCACGCATCTTCTCCTCGGCATCCTGTCTGGCTACATTTCCGGAGTTGATGATACTGATCAGACCTACGGTGCCGACTGACAAAACGGCACAGATCACGATCGCTGCGATAATTTTTATACGTATTGACATCTTCGTCTCCTCCTGTTGTGAGAAATCTCCACGTTTCATTATAGTCTTTTTGGGAATGTTCGTCAATAATAAACTTGCAAGATCTGCGGAA
>JAZASH010000014.1:0-38905 GCA_036343395.1 Eubacterium sp.
GGACCGCGGGAATATTTTTCATAATGCTTTGGAAACCCTGTATCATAAAATGACAGATGAGGGACTCACCTGGCGGACGGTCCGGGAGGATCAGCTGCAGTCTCTCGGAGAGGCGAGCTTCGATGAGGAGAGCGGGAGTCGGTACCGGGAGGATGTCTTCGGTCAGGACCATCGTTCGGCGTATATGCTGCGACGGATGAAGCGCGTTTTTCTCAAAACGATTTCGTATATGCACGATCAGATGCTCGTGGGAGACTTTGACCAGATCGCCGCGGAGGCGACCTTTGACAGTGAGCCGCACGATCCGGGCACCTTTACCAGTCCGCTGACGACGATCAAACTCGCCGGTAAAAAGCAGATCAACCTGCGTGGACGGATTGACCGGATCGATGCGTGTGAAATCAATGGAACACGGTATATCAAAATCCTGGATTATAAAAGCAGTCGTAAGGACCTGGATCTGAACAAAGTGTATTACGGCTTGGAACTGCAGCTTTTTACCTATCTCGCGATCGCGGAGAGCTATCCGGGCGGTCCGGGTGAGAGTAAACCGGCGGCGTTACTTTTCCAGCCGATTGATGAAAAACAACAGAAATGGAAACCGCAGTTTGAGGATCCGGATGTGCTGGATAAAGAGACGATCAAGGCAGTTCGGCCGGAGGGATATTTTGCGGAGGATATGTACCTGCATCTGGATGAGAACCTCGGAGAAGAGAGTTATGAATCCGTGGCGATCCATGCGAATACAACGAAGGACGGATGGCTTGGCACGCGGGCAAAAGACATGTCCCGAGACGATATGGAAGAGGTGATCAAGTACACCAGAGCGTGGATCAAGGATGCCGCTAAGACGATGTATCGGGGAGATATCCATGCCCGCTCCTATCTGTATAAGCAGGAGAACGGTTGCACGTACTGCCCTTATGCCGGAGTGTGCGGGATTGAGCCTCGTACGCGTGAGGATATGACCCGCGAGCTAACCTCGCGAGAGGATTGGGATGTTATCAATGCAATGGCTGTCGGTGAGGAGGATGGATTCAAAAGTGAAGAAGAATAAACCGAATTGGACCTCGGAACAGAGGGAAGTGATCTCCTCCCGCGATCAGGAACTGCTCGTTTCGGCAGCGGCGGGATCCGGCAAAACAGCGGTGCTGGTCGAGCGGATTTACAGCCGTTTGATCGACAAAGATAATCCGGTGGATGTCGACCGGTTTGTCGTGGTGACATTTACCAAATCGGCAGCTGCCGAGATGAAGGATCGCCTGCGCGAGCGCATCGAGGAGGCACTCGCGGATGAGGAGACAACACCGGAACAAAAGAGGATACTCCGACGTCAGGCACGCCTGATCCCGGGGGCACATATCTCTACGGTGCATAGTTTTTGTAATTATATTATCGGTCAGTATTTCTATCGGATCGGTCTCGACCCTGCGTGCAAGGAGGCGGAGGAGACGGATCTGAAACTTCTGAAAAATGAAGTGCTGGATGCGTTGCTGGAGCGAGAGTACGAGGCGGGCGAGGAAGACTTTGACCGCCTGGCATCGCTGCGTTCACTGAACAAAAATGACGCCGCGCTGAAAACGTGGATCCTGGATATGTATGCGCATGCCTTCTGTGAACCGTTTCCGGATCTGACGATGGCGGAGTGGGAAAAACAGATCAGCCTCCCGTTGGATGATGAGGACTCGGTCTACCTCCCGGCGTTGATCCGCTATGTGACCTCGCAGGCGGAGGAGATCGAAGTTTCTACAAAACAGATCTGGGATCGATACGCTGCCGGCTTTACAAAAAAGAATGATGCCAAGACACCGACCGAGATCATCGGGGCAGCGCACAGTCTGGTGACGATCGGGACATCCTTTGCCGCGGGCGAGCGCGATGCGGCAAAGGCCTATGAAGATATGCGGCTGGTCCTGGCGGGCATGGATCTCAAAGGCCTCCCTCAGAAGGCGACCAAAAAAGAAGGAAGTGAGATGCGTGATCTCGCGATCGAGGCGATCATTCCGATCCGGGAAAAGATGGAAAAAACCTTTCGGGAAAAATACTTTGGTAACACGCTGAAGGAGCACGAGCGTGAGCGACAGGCCATGGCGGAGACGACGCTTGCCGTTATCCGTCTGACCAAGGCATTTGCCGAGGACTATGCGGCTGCCAAACGAGAGAGGGAGATTATTGATTTTAACGACCTGGAGCAGTTCGCTCTGCAGATCCTCTATGACAAGGATGAGGAAAGCGGAGAGCGGACACGGTCAGAGGTTGCGAGAGAACTGTCGGAGTATTTTTGTGAAGTCATGATCGATGAGTATCAGGACTCCAACCGCGTACAGGATACGATCCTGTGGAGCATCACAAAAAGTGACGACTCCGAGGAGAGTGGTAAACCGCCCTGGGAATGCACCGGTAAAAACCGATTTATGGTCGGTGATATCAAGCAAAGTATCTACCGTTTTCGCCATGCGTGTCCGGAGTTGTTCCGTCAAAAAATGGAGTTTTTTTCACATGATAAAAAAGCTCCCTGTCGGCGGATCGATCTGCATAAAAATTTCCGCTCCCGTGAGATTATTATTGACTCTACGAATGCTGTGTTTGACCGCGTAATGAAAAAGGATATCGGCGGTGTGGAGTACGATGCGGATGCGCGTCTGGCGCTGGGGTTGAATGTTCCCGAACCGGGGGAAGGACAACCGGTTCCGACGGTAGTATATGAGGACAGGATCCCCTATCGATCGGGGTGGGGCTCGCAGGAAAAGAATAATGCCGAAGCGTATCATATTGCCTGCCGGATCCGGGATATGGTGATCGGAAATAATCCGCTCTATATCGCGGATAAAAACGGGGAATATCATCGCGTCAGATACCGGGATATCGTCATCCTGTCGAGGGCGGTTTCCGGGTGTGCCTATACCTATGCGAAGGTATTTGAGAGGGAGGATATCCCGTTTGTCACGGAGCTTTCCAAGGGCTTTTATGATGCACGCGAGACGTCGCTGATGATACAGCTTTTGCAGATCATCGACAATCCCAGACAGGATATCCCGCTCGCGGGTGTGCTGGCTAGCCCGCTTTTTGGTATGGGGGAGGAGAGGCTTTCCGAGGTGCGGATCGCGCATCCGCAGGGGGAACTCATCGATGCTCTGCGCTCCTATGAGGAGGAAAAGAGAGGAACCGACAGCAAGACGGCTGCGTGCCTGACGCACTTTTTTGAGGTGCTGGATGCGCTCCGTGCGGAGGCGCCGTATGTCACGCTGTCGACACTCGTTGAGGATATTTTTGAAAAAACGGGCATCTATGAGATGTTCAAGTGGGATGAGGACGGGGAGAGACGTCTGGCTAACCTGGACTATTTCTTACATATTGTGATGCAGTTTGAAAAGGGAAGTCGTCACGGTGTGCATGCTTTTGTCGAGCATCTGAGCGATGTTCTCGAAAACGAGATCGATTCCGGGGAGGCCGGCTCGATCGGAGAGAATGAAGACGCGGTACGTCTGATGTCGATCCATAAAAGTAAGGGTCTGGAGTTCCCGGTCGTGTTTCTCACGAGAGCGGGCTCGAAGCCCAAGGGGGCTGATGTGGATCGCTTTGTCTACGACGCGGATCTCGGAGTAGGCGGCTACATGGACGATATGGAGAACGGCTGGACGAAGCCGACTTTGATATGGAATCTGATTCACAATAAAAATGTCGAGGATGAGCAGGGGGAGGCCTTCCGTCTTCTGTACGTGGCGATGACGCGTGCCCGCGATCAGCTGATCCTCGTTCATGCGGAAAAGGACGAGGTCAAGCCACGATCGACGGACTATGAGGGGCGTATGCGGATGCTCACCCCGATGGATATGATCCGGCCCGCGATCCTGGCAGATCCCGGGGAAAAGTTGTTTTGTCTGCGGGAGATCACGGGGGATCTTCACGAGTATTGGTCAGAAATAGAGAAAACATGGAGGAATACGCTAAATTCTTCTTCACGGAGAGAAAATATTTTTGACACATCCGAAACGTATAATACCGACATAAAGGGAGTGCTGGAGGAAAAGAGCGCCGGTGCGCCACCGGTACGCATGTCCGTATCGGAGTTGAAACTCGCATCGATGGAGATGTGGGAGGAGCAGACCGGCACCAGGCTGGAGCTCGCCGAGGGAAAGGCTGCCGGAGCGGGCAACACGTCGGCGGATGACGCGGGTGGTGTTACGCCGGAGGATCTGCCCTCCTTTATGAAGGAGACGCGGCACACCTATACCGGTGCGGAGCGCGGGACCATCTATCATCAGGTGATGGCGACGATTGACTTTGCCGGTTTGGCAGAGATGTTGTCGGCGGACGGGAGCGGGGATGGCGCGACCGGAGCAGCGGATGAGACAGTGTGGACCGATGCGGTTGAGCGTGCGCTGGATCGGGTGATCACCGACAAGCACCTGCGATCGGAGGAGCGGAGTGTGATCGACAGTGGTCGGCTCGTGACATTTTTCCGGAGCGAGCTGGGGCAGCGTATGATCCGTGCAGCAGGGGCCGGTAAGCTAAAACGTGAGCAGCCGTTTGTGATCCATAAAAAAGCATCCGAGATCGATGCAAAAAAATATGCGCACTATCCCGATACGCCGGTGATGATCCAGGGGATCATCGATGGTTATTTTGAGGAAGAGGACGGGATCGTCCTGATGGATTATAAAACCGATACGATACCGAGCGACAAACCGTACATGCTGACGGAGCGGTATCGTGTCCAGATGAAGCTGTACCGAGAGGCGTTGGAGAGGCTTCTGGATGGAAAACAGGTAAAGGAGTGTTTCCTGTATTCGTTCCATCTGGGTAAGTCGATCCCGATGAGTCTGTAAGAGTAACGGGGGTTATTATGTACGAAGGATTTGCCAATGTATACGACCAGGTGATGGACAACATCCCCTATGAGGAATGGTTTGAGAAACTCCATTCGTATTTACGGGAGCACGGCATCGCGGAGGGATCGATCTGTGAGCTGGGTTGTGGGACCGGTACGATGACGGAGCTGTTCGCCGGCGCCGGTTATCATATGATCGGTATCGATGTATCGCCGGAAATGCTCGCGCTCGCCAACATGAAGCGTGAGGAAAGCGGGGCAGACATCCTGTATCTTGAGCAGGCGATGGAGGAGATGGAGCTGACCGATCCGGTGGATGCGATGATCAGTGTGTGCGACTCGGTAAACTATCTCCTGCATGAGGAACAGCTGGCGAGTCTTTTTGCCGGTGTAAAGAGGTATCTGCGTCCCGGCGGGTATCTGATCTTCGATGTTAAGACGGCGTATTGCTATCAGCAGATCATCGGAAATCAGACATGGGTCGAGCAGGACGATGATGTCAGCTATATCTGGGAAAACTATTTTTATGATGATCGCGAGATCAACGAATACATGTTGACGATTTTCCGTCGTCGTGAAGACGGACTTTTTGAAAAAAGCGAAGAGGCACATTATCAGCGTGCCTATGAGTTTTCTCTGCTCCGTGAAAAAATCGAGCAGTCCGGCCTGGAGTTTGTCGAGGCTTTCGGCAGTGACATGCACAGTGAGCCGGGAGAGATGGATGAGAGAATCTATATTGTTTGTAAGGCGTAAGGATCTGGGAGGTGTTTCCGTGAAAAGAATTCGATTTGCAGTATCGCTGTTTTTATTACTGGCGATCGCATGTTCCATCGAGATACAGCCGGTGCGTGCGGCGGAAAAAATCTACCGCACGGAGGTGGTCTATGATCCGATCTCCATACCGGCCGAGCTGGCAAAGGATGCCCCGGTCTATAAGGCGGATCTGACGACCAGAAAGAAGATCTCGGATAAGGAAGTGACGATCAAAGCCGGAACAGCGGTGACGATTATTAATGAGAAAAATCCGGAACAAAAGAAGTGGTTCCGCCTGTCCTTTGCCGTGAATAATAAGACCTATACCGGCTATGTAAAATACAGTTATGTAAGTCTGAAAAATACCGAAGAAATAACAGCAAAGATTATCGAAACACCGACGACCAGAAAGCTGCGGATCAAGCCGGAGGAGTCCGCCAAGGTTAAAAGCGGCAGTGCCTACGCGACCGTAACTGACGGCAATGCCGTCTCCGTCGTGTCGGAGGTCAGTGTGGGAACAGCACTCTGGTATGAGATCTCTTATACGTTTAACAAGAAAAAAGTAACCGGTTTTATCAAACCGAAATATGTCAAGTTTAAAAAGAAAAAAAGAACGGTAAAAATCTATCCTCTGACCGAGGCGGAGTTCGAGGAGGAGATGACAAAGCAGGGCGTGCCTGATGAATACAAACAGTACCTGCGTGCCCTCCATGAGCAGTATCCGTTCTGGGAATTCCGGATGTACAATACGGGATTAAAATGGAAAACCGTAATCAAAAACGAGAGCAAGATCGGTCGCAGCCTGATCTCAAATTCCAAGTCGGCAGCATGGAAGTCAAAGGATCCCAAGGCCTATGATGAAAAGACCGGCAAGTGGAAGGTTTTTGACGGATCGGTCTGGGTAGCGGCCTCACAGGAAGCGGTAGCCTACTATATGGATCCGAGGAATTTTTTAAACGATCGTACGATCTTCCAGTTTGAGTTGCAGGAATACCAGAAGGCTTATCATAAGGCAGCCGTTGTGGAAAAGATTTTGAATAACACACCGTTTGCTTCGAAGAGTTTTTCGTATACGGATCCGCTGGCAGGGAAGAGCGCGAAGATGACCTACAGTAACGCGTTTATTACAGCGGCGGAGAACACCAACGTAAGTCCGCTCCACCTGTCCTCACGTGTTAAGCAGGAGGTCGTGACCAGTGCAACGACGACCAGCGGAGCCGTGACCGGAAAAAACAAAAACTATCCCGGTATTTATAACTTCTATAATATCGGTGCTTACAGTGGTAAAAACCCGATGGAGAACGGATTGAAATGGGCGTCCTCCGGCAGTGATTATCTGCGGCCGTGGACGGATCCGTATCGCTCCATCGTGGGCGGTGCGATGTACATCGGAACCGGGTATATCAATAAGGGACAGAACACGGTTTATCTGGAGAAGTTTAATGTGACAGAGAACAACCGTTACGAGCATCAGTATATGACAAATGTCGATGCGGCATCCTCCGAGGCAGCCAAGATCAAAAAGGGCTACGCCGAGTCGGGCTTGCTTGAAAAAACACCGCTCGTGTTCTCAATCCCGGTATATAAAGATATGCCGGCTGAGCCGTGTGCGGCACCGGTATGATACGGTGAGAAATCCAAATCGAAAATGAGAGGAACGGTGGATGATCAGGATTACAAATAACAAGAATAAAAGGACGTGGTTTCGTCTTTGGATAGCCGGTCTGATCCTTCTTTTGGGAGGATCGATCGGCTTGATGCGTTCTTCGACGGTGCAGGCCTCGAGCGGATCAATCCTGCTTTCCACAGACAAATCCGTGGTAAAACAGGGTGATGTGTTTACGGTGGTATGTCGTGTGAGTGCGTCGACCGGTGTGCTCGAAGCGGATTTTTATGTGGATTATAATACGGCTGTGCTGCAGTTTGTCGAGGGCGGTCAAAAAGCAAAAAAGGAGGTCGGCGGCGTCCATATCCAGTCGCTCGATAACACCTCCTCGCCGGCAAGACGGACCTTTTCACTGCAGTTCATCGCCAAGGAGCTCGGCGATGCGACCGTCTTTATCCGGAACGGAGCACGCGTGATGGATGGGGAGGGCGATCCGCTTTCCCTGAGTACGGGACGGCTCGAGTTGCAGGTGACAGAGACCGGGGAGAGTGATGACGAGCCCGGACCCGGGCAGCAGCCACCGGATGCGTCACAGATCCCGGCACCGGGCGAGGGTGTGCCGCCGCAGCCCAGCGCGAAGCTCAGCAACAACTGCAAGATCAAAGAGCTGGTCACCAACGCCGATAAGCTGACACCGGAGTTTGATCCGACGGTGGGGAGCTATGAGGCAGAGGTCCCGGCAGACACGCAGACATTTTTCATAGACTATACGCTCGCGAGTAAAAAGGCCAAGGCAAAGATCAAGGGAAATCGTGATCTGACCTTCGGGGTAAACAAGGTAACTCTGACGGTGACGGCCGAGAGCGGGAAAAAGAAAAAGTACGTGTTTATGGTAAAGAGGCGGCAGGAGCCCGCGGTAGGGACGACGGATACCGTGTCGGGGGCGGCTGTCAATGAGCAACCGCCACTTGACAAAGAGGAGAACAAAGGGTACAGTATCATAGTATATGTAATACTTGCCGTGCTGGTGGTCTTCGCGGTAGCGATGGTCCTGCTGGTAAAGAAGCAGCAGCGGGAGCTGCAGTATTACTACGAAAAGGAAGAGTTGGAGGAAAAACGTGAGACAGAAAATGACCGCGGAAGCGGAGAAAGCGATCACGAAGGGCGCGAAGTTCGCGGCGAAGATGGGGAATTCCGTTATCGGAACTGAGCATCTGCTGTACGGACTGTGCGCGGCATCGGGCGTGGCACAGACGATCCTGAAGGAAAACAAACTGGAAAAGGAAGATATCCAGTATGAGATCGAGAACTATGTAGGTCATTCCGATACGGCGCTGATGGATCCGGGCGAGGCGACCCTGTCCCCGCGTCTGGAGGAGCTCATCGCGGCAGCGGGTCGTGAGGCAGATAAGCTCGAGGCGGAGATGATCGGGACGGAGCATCTGTTGATCGCGATCCTGAAGGATATCTCGACGGTAGCGTATAAGATCCTACTGAACTCCGGTGCGAATATCCAGAAGATCTATATGGACATCATCACGACGATCGGTGTGGATCCGGCCAAGGCGAAAAGCGAGCTGATCCAGACCCGCACGATGGCAAAGCGACGTGGCGGATCGGGGGTGGCGACACCGACGTTGGATCAGTATGCGAGAGATCTGAACGCGTTAGCTAAGGAAGGAAAGATCGATCCGGTGATCGGTCGCGCGGATGAGGTGGAGAGCCTGATCGAGATCCTGTCCAGGCGTACGAAAAACAACCCCTGCCTGATCGGGGAACCGGGTGTCGGCAAAACAGCCATCGCCGAGGGACTGGCGTTAAAGATCGTCGGCGAGGAGGTGCCGGAGAGCCTGATCGGAAAGCGTGTGATGACGCTCGATCTGTCCGGGATGGTCGCCGGGACCAAGTACCGCGGCGAGTTTGAGGAGAGGATCAAGCGGGCGCTGAATGAGACCAAAGAGGTCGGAAATATTCTTTTGTTTATTGACGAGCTGCATACGGTGATCGGTGCCGGCGGTGCCGAGGGATCACTCGATGCGGCGAACATATTAAAGCCGGTTTTGGCACGCGGTGAGATCCAGGTGATCGGCGCGACTACGACCGATGAGTATCGCAAGCATATCGAAAAGGATGCGGCTCTGGAACGGAGGTTCCAGCCGGTGATCATCGAGGAGCCGGACGAGGCACATACGATCGAGATCCTGCAGGGCGTCAAAAAGCTCTATGAGGATTATCACGAGGTGACGATCAGCGATGAGGCGATCGACGCAGCGGTGCGTCTGTCCTCCCGCTACATTAACGATCGGTTCCAGCCGGATAAGGCAATCGATCTTTTGGACGAGGCGGCAGCCCGGTTCCGGTTAAAAACGATCATACAAAAAAGCGAGGAGCTCAAAGGCCTCGAGGAACGGGAGGCAACACTCTATGCGGAGCGCGAGCAGGCCCTGATCGAAGGCGATATCGAGGCGGCGATCGAGATCCAGGAGCGTGAGCGTGAGAACGACGAAAAGCTCACCAAGGAGAGACGCAAGCTCACGAAAAAGGCGCGCAAGGCTGCCCGTGTGGTGCGCGAGGAGGAGATCGCGGAGGTGGTATCCCGCCGGACGCATATCCCGGTCAGTCAGCTCGAGGAAGCCGAGCTGGAGCGGTTGAGAAAGCTGGAGGGTATCCTGCATCAGCGCGTAGTCGGACAGGACGAGGCTGTGACGGCCGTGTCAAAGGCGATCCGGAGAGGACGCGCCGGGATGAAGGATCCCAAACGACCCATTGGTTCCTTTTTATTCCTCGGACCGACCGGTGTCGGAAAGACCGAGCTGACCAAAACGTTGGCGGAGGCTGTGTTCGGATCGGAGAAGGATATGATCCGCATCGATATGTCCGAGTATATGGAGAAGGCCAGCGTATCAAAAATGATCGGCTCCCCGCCGGGTTATGTCGGCTATGAGGAGGGCGGTCAGCTCAGTGAGAAGGTGAGAAAGAAGCCTTACTCCGTGATCCTTTTTGACGAGATCGAGAAGGCACATCCGGATGTTTTCAACATGCTTTTGCAGGTCCTCGAGGATGGGCACATCACCGACTCGCAGGGACGCAAGGCTGACTTTAAAAATACGATCATCATTATGACCTCGAACGCCGGGGCTAACCGCATCATCTCGCCGAAGAATCTCGGCTTCGGTGCGAAAACAACGGCTGAGGAGGATTATAAAAAGATGAAGGACGGTGTGATGGAGGAGGTTCGGCACATCTTCAAGCCGGAGTTCATCAACCGTGTGGATGAGCTGATCGTTTTCCATACGCTCAGCGAGGAGAACATCCACGACATCACGGCGATCCTGACTCGTAATCTCGAGAAGAGGCTGAAGGAGCAGACGGATATCGACCTCACGGTGTCGGATGAGGTGATCGATTTTGTTGCGAAAAAGGGCTTTGACAAGGATTA
Organism: Eubacterium sp.; assembly: GCA_036343395.1. Taxonomy (GTDB): domain Bacteria; phylum Bacillota; class Clostridia; order Lachnospirales; family Lachnospiraceae; genus Eubacterium_F. The sequence continues at coordinate 10,630 of JAZASH010000014.1, forward strand.
CGGGGCGCGGCCGATCCGGCGCGCGCTGCAGACCAATGTCGAGGATACGCTGGCGGATGCGTTGCTCGCGGGTGAGATTCATCGGGGCGATCGCGTCGTCACGGTGGTCGATGGTGAGAGTATCACCGTGAAAAGGGTGGAAAACGAAGACTAGCGCTCACGCGGTCGGAGCGCAGGTAGTTTACTTTTTAAGTTAGGAGGAAGAGTAGAATGGTAACGTTGTTGTTGAATTACATCATTTGTTTTGTGGGTGCGGTAGTATTATGTTTAGGGGGGTATCTGACCTATCGGAATCATAAGAGACTCGAGGGACAGAGAAAGTATCCTGCGGCGATTGTTTGGGTGCTTGGATTTGTTGTGATCGCATTTAGTATGTCCTTTACGATCATTCCGACCGGTTATACGGGCGTGCTGTCGACCTTTGGTCAGATCTCAGCTGTGACGCTGCCGAACGGCTTTAACATCCGGATTCCGCTCGCACAGGAGATCTCACTGGTAAATAACAAGCAGCAGGATATGGTGTTTAATGAGGACCAGATCAAGTCCGAGACACTCGAGCGTAACACGGTAACCTTTTCCGGCGTTACGGTTACCTATCAGATCAACCCGGAGAAGTCTGCATGGATCGCAGCGAACGTTTCTAATTATGAGGATAATCTCGTGAATGAGTCACTGGTTGCATCGGCGATCAAGACGAGTTCCAAAACATTGTCACCGGTCGATGTTACCAACCGTTCCATCCTCGAGCCGAAGGCGCAGGAGTGCGTGCAGGAGTCGCTCGATCAGAAGTACGGCAAGGGCACGATCAAGGTCAACAAGGTTGTCATCAACAACGCACAGTTCGATGATGAGTACGATCAGAAGATCGCACAGAAGCAGCAGTCCCAGATGGCATACGAGACACAGGCGATCGAGAATAAGAAAAATATCGAGAAGGCCGAGGCCGATGCAAAGGTAAAGCAGACAACGGCAGAGGCAGAGGCGAAAGCAAACCAGACCCTCGAGAATTCACTTTCGAAAAATGTCCTGACTTCGAAGTTCCTTGACAAGTGGAACGGTGAGCTGCCGAAGGCGATGGGCGGTGACAAGGGTATGATCTTCGATGTTTCCTCGTTAATGGGAAGCGATAGTACAAAGAAAGATACAACACCGACAGAGTGATTTGTTAAAGATAGTAATTATCGTCAGGTAATAAAAACATAAAGAACATCAAATATTTCCAAACAAAGGAAAAGAAAACTTCTTAACTGTTTCCGGCGAGGGGCCTTTTGCGAACGCCGGTGCGTAGCGCGCGTATAGGCGACGCACAGCGTCGGCATATACGCACGCACACACCGTTGCGTTCGGAACTGGCGCAAGCGTAGCCCCTCGCGGAAACAATAAGTAAGTTTTCTTTTTTTAGTTACCATTCGATTTTTAATACGGTTTTTCTACCACTTACCTTACCCTGATAAGCACTCACTCGAACACTCTTGATCTTTTTTGACAGCGTAAGCTTAAACTTCTTTGTGTTTATTTTCTTTGTAACCTTTATCGTCTTGATGACATTCTTTCCCTTCTTATCGGAGCAGAAATCAAAGCGGATGCCATCGGCGTCGGTGACGCCGGTCCATTCGAGACCGAGTTCGTGCACGTAATTTTTATCCTTTTTTTCAACGTCCCATAAGCGGAGGAACGGCGTTACAAAGGAACTCTCGATGCCGTTTTCAAAGGTCAGTTTTGTCTTCATTTCAGAGTCGTGATAGCCGAAGGCGTTATCAGCGTAGTCGGAGGTGTCACCTTTGATGATGAACTCCCGTGTCTTACAGGACGGCTTGTTCACGGAAAACGAAGTATAGTTGAACGCTTCTTCTCCGATCGTGATGATGTTAGCCGGGATGGTCAGCGTCTGGCGGCAGATATTGCAGAAGGCAGACCGGCCGATGCTTTCCAGTGTCGGGCAGGCGAGAAACTCCTCGATATTCAGCTTGTTGCAGCCGTAAAAAGCACTGTCGCCGATCGCGGTCAGACCTGAGGGGACATTGCAATGTGTCAGCAGTCCGCAGCCGGACATAAAGGCTGTCGGGATCTCCGTTACATCATCCGGGATGGTGACGCTTGTGATCTGAGAACCGGAAAAGGCTCCGTCTGCGCTCAGCTCAAAGAGGTGATCATCCAGCACCAGCTCACCCAGCGGACACTCGTGAAAGGCGCAGGTACCGATATAGGTGAGGGATGTCGGATAGTTGATCTCAGCCAGGCCGGTGCGTCCTGAGAAAGCGGATTCTCCGATCGTACGAAGTCCGTCCGGGAGGATGACTTTTTTCAGGGTTTCTTTTTTTGCCGTATAGTCAGCGACGTCCTGATCCTGGACAAAAGCTCCGTCAACGATCTCGGTTATCCCGTCCGGAACCTTGACGGTTTCGAGATTACCCTCGTATCGATAAACAGTCGTCCCGCCTCCGATCAGCATACCATCGACATAGGAAAAACGATCCGGAAAATCACTTGCGAGCTTCTCACCGGTGATCTGGAAACAAGATGCCAGTGTGTACAGGTCGTCCGCGCTGAGCATGTCTGTCAAGACCTCCAGATCGGCTTTGTAGCCGGTGTAGTTGGCGTCGTCGTTACCCGGCAGGAAGTCCTCTCGATCGATCTTACAAATGCTGTCCGGGAGCGTGATGCGGGTCAGCTTATCACAAACCGGCTCATCCCCCTGATCCGGAATATCGATCGCATACAGAACTGAGGAAAGCGGGAAGACTTCACAGCCATCCTCGACACGGAGCTCGGTTCTACCACTCGGTACACGTACGATGGCTTTTCTGTCCCTGGTATAGATCACGCCGTCGACGGAGCAGTAATCCTCATCGGTGGCGGACACATAATAATTGTATCCGTTGATATATTTAACGACCGATACGTTCAGGTCGGTGGAAAAATAAACATCCGTCGTAACACTTCTATTGACAAGCGGATAAAAGTCCTCGCCCGCTGGAGTGTGGATCATTTGAAAGTCACCCGGTAATTTCAGCGTTGTTAATTGGCATCCGCCAAAGACGCCCTCGCCGAGCTTTTTACACTTCTTCGGAACCGTTACATTTTTAAGTGCGGTCCCTGCGAAGGCAGCACCACCGATCTTTTTTATCGTGGATGCCAGTGTTACTTTTTTCAGTTTTTTGCATCGATAAAAAGCACGGTTACAGATCGAAGTAATCCCTTTTTTTATCACTACTTTTTTGATCTTTTTATTCCCGATAAAAGTCTTTTTCATTGCTCCGGTACCGGAGACGGTCAGGGTTCCTTTTTTGAGGGAGTAGGTAGCCTTGGCCTCGGCGTCCGGTCCCGTAAAGAACAGAGTAGCGCATGCCAGGGCGGCAACGGCGATCATTCCTTTGCAGATGGTATTGGTTTTGTTTGTTTTCATGATATCCTCCATTCTGATACCGGCGTCACGGCCGCGGTATCGCTCCTTTGATATCCATAGTAACGAAAGCCTATGGCAATTTATTGCAAAAAAATGCAAAAAAATAAAGTTACTTATTCTTAACATATAAGTAACTTTATTTTGACATATTCTTACTGATTCATCTGTCCCAGTTCGCGGATATGTTTTACACCGATAAGCCTTGTGTTACCGAGGCTCATACCGCCTGCTTTTTCGAGAGCAACACGGTTACTCTCCGGCAGGACGATCGTGGTATAACCGGTCTTTACCGCTTCGGTGATGCGACGCTCCGCCTGTGATACGGCGCGTACCTCGCCGACGAGACCAACCTCTCCAAAGAATATTGTTTTGGAATCATAGGCGCGTCCGGTATGACTGGAGATCAGTGCCGCGACGAGCGCCAGATCCAGTGCCGGTTCCGTGATCCGCATCCCGCCTGCCACATTGACATAGGCATCGCAGTCGCCGAGCGTCAGGCCGATCCGTTTTTCCAGAACCGCCATCAGGAGATTGACGCGGTTGTAATCCGTGCCGACTGCCGTACGTCTCGGTACCGGGAAACTTGACCGACAGACGAGTGCCTGTACCTCGATCAAAAAGGCCCTCGATCCCTCGATCGAGCAAACGACGACCGATCCGGCTTCGTCCTCGAGACGCCCCTGCATCAGGTACTCGGAGGGGTTCGGCACCTCGATGAGTCCCTGCTCTCGCATCTCAAAAACACCGACTTCATTCGTCGAGCCAAAGCGATTTTTCACTCCGCGGAGCATCCGGTACATCGCCGTCTTATCACCTTCGAAATACAGGACAATATCGACCATATGCTCGAGCATACGCGGTCCGGCTACGTTGCCTTCCTTTGTGACGTGACCGACGATAAAGACCGTGATGTTGCGACTCTTTGCCAGCTGCAAAAGGATCCCCGTGATCTCTCTGACCTGCGATACCGATCCCGGTGCCGCATCGATACTCTCCTCGTACACCGTCTGGATCGAGTCGACCACCAGCACGGAGGGCTGCACCTCATCGACGGCCTCGAGGATCTGACTCATCGCGGTCTCGGAGAAAAGCAGCATTCCCTCAGCGAAATCACCGATCCGATCGGCGCGGAGCTTGATCTGCTTTTCGCTCTCCTCGCCGGAGACGTAGAGCGTGCGGATCCCCTTGCCGGAAAGCATCCGACAGGTCTGCAAAAGCAGGGTCGACTTACCGATGCCCGGGTCACCGCCGACCAGGATCAGGGATCCCGGGACGATACCGCCGCCGAGCACACGGTCGAACTCATCCATGCCGACCGGCTGACGGATGTCCGCACCGGTGTCCACATCGCGGATCGTCACCGGCTGCTTTTTGAGTCCGGCTGACGCCGCGGCGCGCTTACGTGACTCGGAGACGGCCTTGGTTTTTAATGCTGCCGCCTGTCCCGCCGGTGCTTCGACGAGGGTATTCCACGCGTGGCACCCCGGGCACTGGCCCTGCCACTTCGTCACCTCGGTTCCGCATTCTTTGCAGAAAAACAGTGTCTTGTCTTTTGCCATTTTTTTCATCCTCATGTAGGGTTTGTTGCCTTGTTGTTGTGGGATTGATTATACATCATTTGCTAATAAAAGGCAAGTATGGTATAATCAAACATAAGTTGTATGGTTATGTGTAACGAAGGGGGGATATACAGAGATGTTGAAAAAGACATTGGCTTTATTATTGGTGGGTATGATGGCTCTCACCGGCTGTGGGACGAACCCGGATGGTGATACGCAGGATACGACAGCGAGCACGGGAGGTGCGACATCGCCCTCTGCCGTAGCTGAGGCAGAGCCTGTTGCTACGTCGGGAAGCAGTGTGGAAAGCATTCTCCCAACACCGGATCCGGATCAATATGTCCACGGGGAGGACGGCTATTTCAACCTTGAAGATGAAGGTATTCCTGTCCACATGCGTGCGCAACGTGGTGGTACATGTTGGTTGTTCGCGTCGGCCGTTGCGATGGAGACCGGGTATGAGATGAAAAACGGAAGGGAGATCGAGATCGACCCGTATAGCCTGCTGGACAAGATTTACGGTGACGACAAGAAGGAAGGCATTTTTATCGATGCCAATCCGGAAGAGTTCGGAGGTGTGGCAGATTTTGTTGTCGGTACGCTGACGAACGGATTTGATCGGTATGTCTTAGACCAGGCCATCCGGATCAAGGATGTCAGCATAGACAACATCAAAGAATGCATCAAAAAATACGGTGGTTTGTATATCGGGATTCCGGATACAGCTACCAGGTATAAGGCATTTTTCCACGGCTACACAACGATAAACTGGCCGGATGCGAAGCAGGAAAACTATGACCATTCGATCACGGTCGTGGGCTGGGATGATCACTTTCCGAAAGACTATTTTGTGACACCGGCCACAAGAGATGGGGCCTGGATCACGGTGAATTCCCGGTCAAACTCGGATTATTATTACGTATCCTACGATACACCGCCGGATCACTGGGGTGATTACCCAACGTTTATGTCGATGTCGGATGCTTATTCATCGGTAGCTACCCACGACTACGGTGTCGATGAGAAGTTTATCAAAACCGGAGAAGAAACGACAACGGCTAATGTCTTTCATCAGGCCGGGACTCTTACGGCAGTCGGGACCTATTCGAAAGTGAAGGAGCAGGATATCAAGATCGATATTTACGACGCGGATTTTAAAAAGGTTCTCTACACGCAGGAGGCACATTTAGATGGGAGAGGGTATCATACGGTAACGCTGGATACACCGCTCGAGGTAACCGATTATGCGATCGCGATCCACTATACAAAAGGAGCGCCGGTCGAAGGGCCGGGATGGACGTACGAGGAAACACATTTTCGCGTCAGCTCGAAAAAGGGTGAGTCCTTCATCCTCGTCGGAGGAAAGTGGCTGGATCTGCATGAGAAAGCCACACTGAAAAAAATCGGCAGAAAGAAAAAGACGAACAACTGTTGTATCAAAGGGCTTTATCAGTAGTGCGGGAGCGGATGTCGGAGTTACAGAACGGACACCGTTTTTTCACAAAAAAAGAGAGCATAAGGTCTTGCGAGAGAGGCCGATCTATGTTATAATCATAAATAGATGTACCGTGACACGCGACGGGGTGCCGTCGCAAACAGCAATGACGTATCCGGAGACGGATGCGTAGGAAGGAAATATTAATATGAGTGTAGTAGAGGAACTCATCCGTGAGGAGGGCGATGGCAGCCTTAGCTTTGGCAACTATGAACTGGACTCGAAAACTAAGAAGGCCGATTTTCCGTATGACGGGGCGTCATACAAGATCAAAACCTTCAAGGAGATCACCAAGCTCGAGCGCAACGGCACGATGGTGTATGAATCCGTACCGGGCTCTACCGTGACGAACTTCAAGGGAGACAAAACGGAGTTATCCTTTGAGGTGGAGGCACCGGGAGATCTGTCCTTTACCGTAGAGCTGGAGCCGGATACACTGTATCGCTTGGATGTAGATGGGGAGTCGGCTGGGAGTATCCAGACGAATCTGGGCGGTAAGCTCAATGCGAGCGTCGAGCTCGACGCCGGTAAGACGGCATCGATCAAGATTACCAAACTTTGATGCAAAGGCGGCTGCCACAGGCGGCCGCCATTTTTCATGTGAAGGAGAGTCGGATGGCTGAGGAACAGAGCAACGAGATTTATTTTGACGAGGGCTTCATGGACAATCTGATGGCGAATGAGTCCATCGGGAAATTCATCGAGCAGGGGGAGGCATTCCGGACCCTGATGGCCTACTATAAGTGCGCAATCATGGAGGTGGAGACAAAGTTTAACGTGTTAAACGAGGACTTCTCCGCAGAGTATGACCGTAACCCGATCGAGACCGTGAAGACGCGTTTAAAATCCCCGGAGAGCATTATAGAAAAGCTGCAGCGAAAGGGCCTGCCGTTTTCTGCCGAGTCCATCGAGAAAAACCTGAGTGATATCGCCGGTGTCCGCGTGATATGCGCGTTCCCGGAGGATATTTATCTGCTCAGCGAGTGCCTGCTCGAGCAGGATGACATCCGTCTGATCCGAAAAAAGGACTACATCGCGGAGCCCAAGCCAAACGGTTATCGGAGCCTGCACCTGATCGTGGAGGTGCCGATCTTTTTGCACAACGATAAACGGTTTATGAAGGTCGAGGTGCAGCTGCGGACGATCGCGATGGATTTTTGGGCGAGTCTCGAGCATGCGATTTACTACAAAAAGGGTCACAATGTCGATGAACTCAGAGCTGAGCTGAAGCAGTGCGCGGAGACCAGCGCGGCGCTCGATCTGCGTATGCAGGACATCCGTGCGCGACTCGATGAGGACGAGTAGAAATCCAAGGTTGTTCTTGCAGATAGGAGTCAAATATGATAAGATAGGAGAGGATGCGTGGGTCACCCGCATCCTTTTCGGAGTTATTAACAAGAGATTAAGGAGGGAATCATCATGGGTTTTATTCAAGCTTTTATCGGAGCGGCCGGCGGTACACTGGCAGATCAGTGGATTGATGTCGTCGTTCCGGCAGATGCGCCGGCCACGGCAGGCGTCATCCCGGCAGTGATGCAGGGGCAGAATGCAGGACGCGGATCCAACTACAAGGGTTCCGAGGGCATCATCACAAACGGAAGTAAGATCCGTATCCCGGACGGATACGCACTGGTAACGATGCAGGATAACGCGATTACCGGTTTTGTTGCTGAGCCGGGTGGGTATACCTTTACGACGGATGACCCGCAGGCAAAGTCCATCTTTACCGGTGGTGGTCTGGTAGAGGGTGTTATTAAGCAGGCATGGGAGAGATTTAAGTACGGCGGTCAGCCGGGCTCTTCACAGATGGCCGTGTTCATTAACCTGAAGGAGATTCCGAATAATAAATTCGGCACACAGTCTGAGATTTACTGGGATGATATGTATATCAATGCGCAGGTCGGCGCGATGGTGCGTGGTACCTACACTTTGAAGATCACTGACCCGATCTCATTTTTGAAAAACTTTGTTCCGGTTAAGTATGTAACCGGCGGCGAATGCTTTGACTTCGCAGATATGGATAACGAGGCAGCGGATCAGCTGTTTACCGAGGTGGTCAGCTCACTGGGAGCAGCTTTCTCGAACTACACCAACGATCCGTCTCGCGGCAACCGCATGAACAAGATCCAGGGCGACCAGATCGGTTTTGCTCAGTCTCTCTCGGGTGCAGTTGAGGAGTCGTATCAGTGGAAGAGCGACAGAGGTCTCGAGATCGCTAAGGTTGCGATCGCAGCGATCGAGTACGACGAGGACTCCAAGGCACTTCTTTCCGATGTCAAGAAAGCCGATGCACTCTCCGGTGCGCGTGGAAATTCCTTTATGCAGCAGAGCGTGGCTCGCGGTATGGAGGCAGCCGGACAGAACGGCGGCGGTATGGCGATGGGCATGATGGGCATGGGTCTCGGTGCCGTAGGAAACGGTGTCGCAGGTCTCCAGCAGCCGGTCGGCGGTATGGCAGTCGGTGCGAATGCCGGTATGCAGCAGCAGGCTCCGCAGCAGGCGGCTCCGGCCGGTGGTGAGGATCCGGTTGCTAAGATGAAGCAGATGAAAGAACTTTTGGATGCCGGTATCATCTCCCAGGAGGAGTTCGACGCAGCCAAGGCTAAGTATCTCGGAATCTGATAATCAAGCGCCGGTGGCGATCCTGTCACCGGCGTGTCTATAGCCAAATAGGAGAGTATGAATGGAAACCAATACGTTTGAAACCAACGAGGCCGCCAAGGACGGACAGACCAAATGTCCTAAGTGCGGTGCGACCGATATTACGCTAAATACCGGTACCGGGATGCTCCGTTGTAATTTCTGTCGTCATACCTTCGCGCAGGATGTGATGGAGGACATGAAGGGCGGAGTCGGAGATCTGGTCGGCGAGCAGGTATCCTCCGGAGCGGCAGATATTTCTACCGACGAGGATGATCAGACGATGACACTGAAGTGTACCAGCTGTGGTGCCGAGGTCGTTATCAATCTGAAAGAGAGCTCGCAGGCACGTTGTCACTGGTGCCGCAACAAGTTATCCGTGAACTCCAAAGTGCCGAACGGTGCAGTTCCGGATGTGGTGCTTCCGTTTAGCATGAAAAAGCAGGAAGCCGAGCAGCTGATCGGTGATTATGTTAACAAGAGAAAGTTTTACGCGAACAAGACGTTTCGCTCAGAGTTTACGACCGAGAATATTATGGGTGTTTACTTCCCGTATATGGTCGTGGATATGAAGGGCCACGCCAGCTTCTACGGTGAGGGCGAGATCAAGACCGGTTCGTATACGAGAAAAATCGGTGATGATCATACCGAGACGGTTTACAAGGTTGATAAGTACGATGTCATGCGTGAGTGTGATGTCGAGATCGACGATCTGACCGTCGAGTCCAGTTCCCGTCGTGAGGGCGCGTCGACAAAGGGTGAGACGAATAACATTATCAATGCGATCCTGCCTTTTGATACCGAGAACTGTGTTAAGTACGATGCCAATTATCTTTCCGGGTTTACATCGGAGAAGCGTGATGTAAACAAAGCAGATCTCCAGCCTGTCGTTGACTCGCAGGAGAAGGAAGCGATCAAGTTCCAGCTTAATAAATCCGTGGAGCAGTACGATCGTGGTGTGCGTTGGGATAATGTGGATGTCGAGAAGAAGGGAGAAAAATGGCTGGCCGCGTATCTGCCGGTATGGCTTTACAGTTATGTGCAGAATCCCGGACAGAGTAACCAGTTGACTCATTATGTAGCGGTGAATGCGAGAACCAAGGAGACGGTCGGCAGTGTGCCGGTGAACTTCGCCAGATTGTTTGCCGTTGTGGCTTCGATTGCCGTTGTGCTTGAGGCGCTGGCAGCCTTGCTCGTATTTACTGTTGGTAAGGATTTTAAGACCGAAACACAGGCGATTATTTTTGCCGTTCCGATTGTGATCGCAGCTATCGTTTTCTGGGTTTATTTCAGTAAATACCGAAATACGGGAGCCCGGCATAGCTTTGAATCGGAGACGAAGATCGAGGTTACGAATATCAATGGATATGATAATAAGATCGATCATTTTGAGACAACGAGCAGCTCGATGTCGGGGGCAAATAATCGCGATGTTAATGTCGTGCATATGCAGAAGAAATCTTAGATACTAAGCGCGAGCGCGGGAAGTATATTGCTTTTTAAGAGTCCTATTTATTTAGGACTCTTTTTTTAAGTTATGATGTAGTAAATATAGCTATCCAGTATATCTATCTCAGGGTGTGTTTTGTATAGCATTCTTGCACCGACTACATCTTCAATTTCATTGAATATGAATTGGTTATTATTATCTATAATAAAATCGATGCCTACCAGGCCGAATTTGAAGCAGTGGATGATTTGGTTAACGTAGTTGGTTTCGGTTTCGTTGAGATGATAGGGGGAGATTTGGCCTCCGAGGGAGGCGTTGGCGCGGAAGTCGTCTGCGCGCGCGTGACGGCAGACGGCGGCGATGATGCGATCGCCGATGACGTAGACGCGGACGTCTTCACCGGGGCCCTCGATGAAGGGTTGGCGGATGTATTCGCCCGATGAGAGGAGTGACTGCTGGACTTTTGACAGGCCGTCCTCAGGCACACGCATGACACCGGCACCACCGTGGCCGGAAACCGGCTTGATGACATCGCCGGGGCGGATGAGACTGAGGTCCGGTGATCCGCCGTGGCCGGAAACCGGCTTAGTGACATCGCCGGGGTGGAGGTCGGCTGGTGGGCAGGCCAGCAGCGTGGTCGGGATCGTCGGGACGTCGGTGTGCTGTGCGATGTATTCGATGCAGCGATACTTGTGGTTGGTGATGCGGGAGACCTTACTGTTGTTGTAGGTCGGAATCCCCTCTGCCTCGAGTGCCTCATTGATCTGCGGGGCGATCGTTCGCACGATAGCGAAGTCCGGATGGGCACACGCTCCGAGATGGCCCGGCTCTGTCCCCATGTCGTCACCGGATGAGGAGCCATGCAGACAGGCCGAGATCCTGCCCGGCAGCTCATCCGCGTACACCAAATGAAAGGTGACACCGTAGCGTGCCCCTACCTCATGGTGATACTCGATATAATCTCGGTTTCGTTCCGCACCCTCGCGGTCATAGATCAACCAGGCATTCATTCGTATCTCTACTCCTAATCCGGATATTATTCTAACACACGTCCATCTGTATTCTACCACGTTTGCCAAGCGTGTTCAATACCGACGCGTCGGCGCGTGGATTCCTGTTGCATATCCCGCCTGTTTTTGGTATAATGAGGACACTGAGGCCGGTATGGAAAACCGGTGGGAAACACGATGACATGGATTGTCCGACGGCTTTAACTACATTGGCAACGCTTTTGAGGTAACGGGTACTCACGGCATCGAGGACAGCGAACTCACTAACCAGTCAACCTTCTTCGGCTTTGACTTTGACAAGGTATGGAAAATGGGGGCAAACGGACCGGAGCTGCAAAACGTCCCGGCCTGAGTGAAAACCTCTTGCGACGGATGCCCTTATATGCTATAATAGTTGGGCGTGTGTGAAAATGAGCAATCACGAGGTGAGATCGATGCCGGAGGATAACGGATATCAGGGCCTCAGAGGCCTGGATCTCAAGCAGGTCCCATGGGTGACGCTGCTGCTGATCCTGATCAATGTGGGTGTTTTTATCTATGTAGAGTCGACCGGCTCCTCGGAGAATACCGATTTTATGCTGCAGATGGGGGCGTCGTATGAGCCACTCATCGTGGACGGGCATGAGTACTACCGCCTGATCACGCACTTTTTCCTGCATTTCGGCTGGGATCATCTGATCAACAATATGATCTCACTGCTGGTGCTGGGCTATGCGACCGAGCTGGTGCTGGGCCGTGTCCGGTTTATCAGCCTGTATTTCCTGGCAGGGATCGGCGCGGGAGCTGCGAGTGTGTGGTACAATCTGTCAGCCGGTGAACCGAGCGTGTCCTGCGGCGCGTCCGGAGCGATCTTCGGTCTGTCGGGAGCACTTCTGATCCTGGTGATCCGAGGCAACCGCGAGCGACGCAAAAGAGAAGGCGGCTTCGGTGGGACCGAGGTGATCCGTTACCTGATCTATATGGCGTTAAGCCTGTATAGCGGCTTCACGGATCCGTCGATCGATCATATGGCCCATCTCGGTGGGTTTTTATGCGGTGTTATCCTGTGCTTGCTGATGACACTCGGAAAGAAAAAAATGGGCGTCAGTTATGGAGGACGATCATGAGAGTAAACATATACTACGGAGGACGGGGACTGATTGATGATCCGACACTGTTTGTGCTGGAGCGGATCACAAAGGTACTTGACGAGTTGCAGGTTTCCGTAGAGAGATACAACCTGTTTGAAGAAAAGAGCAGTATTATGGTGCTGCCGAAAACACTCCGCGATGCGGATGCTGTGATCCTCGCGGCTTCGATCGAGTGGTTCGGTATCGGGGGATTTTTACAGCAGTTTCTCGATGCCTGCTGGCTGTACGGAGATAAAGAGGAGATCAAAAAGATCTACATGCTGCCGGTCGTGATGGCGACCACCTACGGGGAGCGCGAGGCGGAGTTCTCGATGATCCGTGCGTGGGAGATGCTGGGCGGTATCCCGTGCGAGGGGATCTGCGCCTACGTGGAGAACCACGTGGACTTCGAGACAAATGCCGAGTATAACCTGATGATCGAGAAAAAGACGGAGAATTTTTACCGGACGATCTCGAAGCATGCGGTCGGGTTCCCGAACTCCAACATGCAGGTGAAAAAGACGGTGCTGCGTTCGAGCACGCTGTCGCTGACACCGCAGGAGAGCGAGCAGCTGTCCGGTCTGGTGGCAAACGATGAATATGTCAAGAAGCAAAAAGAAGATATTGAAGAGCTGACCAATCTCTTTAAAGGAATGGTTGGTGAGGCGCCGAAGCGCGACGAGTACATCGAGACGATCCGCGAACATTACTATCCGGTCGAGGGGCTGGAGGTAATCTACGAGCTCGATCTCGAGGATGAGAACTCGTCCCTGATCATCGAGGTCAGGGATGAGGTGCTCGATGTGTACCGACAGCCGCTCGGAGCGGGTCCGAGAGAGGGCAAGCCCGATGTCACGGCGAAGGTACGGACCGATGTGTTCCGCGACATCCTGGACGGAGAAAAGACCTTCCAGGGGTCGTTCATGAGGGGGGATATGCCGGGAGTCAACGGCAACTTTACGATGGTGCGATACTTTGACTCACTGTTCCGTTTTAACGATGTGGAGGTAGAAGATCTATGAGTGATTGTATTTTTTGCAAGATTATCGCAGGTGAGATTCCGTCGACGACCGTGTATGAGGATGCCGATGTCAAGGCTATCCTCGATGTCAATCCGGCGGCCAAGGGACATGTGATCGTCCTGCCGAAGGCACATGCGGAGAATGTGTTTGAGATCTCGGATGAGGACCTGAGTAAGGCGATCTGCGTGGCAAAGAGGATTGCAGCCGCGCTGAAAAAGACCTACAACTGCGATGGTGTCAATATCCTTCAGAACAATGGTGAGGCTGCGGGACAGACGGTGTTCCATCTGCATATCCATGTGATCCCGCGCTTTGTCGGCGACACCGTTTCGATCGGATGGAAGCCGGGCGAGATGCCTTCGGACATGGCTGAGACAGCCGAGGCGATCCGCGCAAATCTGGAGGTATGATATGGCAGACAAAAAGATTATCCTGACCGGCGGTGGTACAGCCGGTCATGTCACACCGAACATCGCGCTTTTACCTGAGTTGAAAAGTCGTGGCTACGAGATTTTCTATGTCGGATCCAAGGAAGGTATGGAAAAGGACCTGATGGCAAACTTCGATGTGCCCTACTATGGAATCTCGTCGGGGAAGCTCAGACGGTACTTTGATGTGAAAAACTTCACCGATCCTTTCCGTATACAGAAGGGATATCATGAGTCCAGAAAGCTGATCAAGGAAATCCAGCCGGATGTCATTTTTTCCAAGGGAGGCTTTGTCACGGTTCCTCTGGTGAAGGCGGCAGCGCACAAGGGTGTCCCCTGCGTCCTGCATGAGAGTGATATCTCACCGGGACTGGCCAATCGCCTCTGCATCAAGTCGGCCGAGGTGATCTGCACTAACTTCCCGGAGACGATCAAGCATCTCCCGGAGGGCAAGGCACAGGTAACCGGTTCACCGATCCGCCAGGAGTTGTTCGAGGGAGATAAAAAGGCAGGCCTTGATTTTTGCGGTTTCGACGACAGCAAGCCGGTGATCATGATCATCGGAGGCAGCCTCGGCTCCGTGCGTGTCAACGAAGCAGTACGGGAAATCCTGCCGGAGCTGCTCAAGGACTACCAGGTTGTGCATCTGTGCGGCAAGGACAAGCTGGATGAGAGCCTGGTCGGCACAAAGGGATATGTGCAGTTCGAGTACATCCAAAAGGAATTAAAGGATCTGATGAAGGCAGCAGACCTCGTGATTTCGAGAGCGGGCGCGAACGCGATCTGCGAGCTGGCGGCCCTGCATAAGCCAAACATCCTGATCCCGCTTTCGCTGGAGGCGAGCCGCGGTGACCAGATCCTGAACGCAGAGTCCTTTGAGAGACAGGGATATTCCTACCTCCTGCGTGAGGAGGACATGACGAGCGAGACGCTGCTTCGCGGTGTTAAGACCACCTGGGATAAGCGGGAGGAGTTCGTCGAAGCGATGAAAAACGGCGGTCACGGCGACGCTGTGAAAAAAATCGCAGACATTATTGATTCCGTATGTAAAAAATGATTTGACAGTACGGATAAAAAATGATAGGATAGCAAAGGTTAAAAATTTGCTGCCGGCCTGACGGGCCACCAAATGGGAATACAAGGCAGCAACGGAAGGAGTTACAAGATGGACAAGCATGTAAGTTTTGACTATTCACTCGCGAGCAACGTGATTCGCGATGAGGAGATCGTACAGATGAAGGCAGCGGCTGAGGCAGCGCGCGAGACTCTGGAGAAGAAGACCGGAGCGGGCAATGACTTCCTCGGCTGGATCGATCTACCGATCGACTATGATAAAGAGGAGTTTGATCGCATTAAGCGTGCCGCTGACAAGATCAAGTCCGATTCGGACGTTTTGATCGTCATCGGTATCGGTGGTTCCTACCTGGGAGCCAGAGCAGCGATCGAGTTCCTGCGCCACGGCTTCTACAACTCACTGGATAAGGCAAAGCGCGGAACACCGGAGATCTACTATGCCGGTAACTCCATCAGCGGTACCTATCTGTCACAGCTGATTGAGACGATCGGTGATCGTGACTTCTCCGTGAACGTGATCAGTAAGTCCGGTACGACAACAGAGCCGGCGATCGCATTCCGTATTTTTAAGGAGATGCTTGAGACCAAGTATGGAAAAGAAGAGGCAGCGAAGCGTATCTATGCAACGACAGACCGTGCCAAGGGCGCGCTGAAGGTTCTCTCCACTGAGGAGGGTTACGAGACCTTCGTTGTGCCGGATGATGTCGGCGGACGTTTCTCCGTACTGACGGCTGTGGGATTGCTCCCGATCGCCGTGAGCGGTGCGGATATCGACCAGCTGATGGCCGGTGCTCAGAGCATGCGTCAGCTTTGCCTGGACACCGCGACGGATAAAAATGACGCGATGAAGTATGCGATCGTGCGTAATATCCTCCATCAGAAGGGTAAGTCGGTCGAGGTACTCGCAAACTACGAGCCGTGCTTCCACTTCGTTTCCGAGTGGTGGAAACAGCTCTACGGAGAGAGCGAGGGTAAGGATCAGAAGGGTATTTTCCCGGCATCTGTAGACTTTACGACAGACCTGCACTCGATGGGTCAGTTTATCCAGGACGGCGCACGTCTGATGTATGAGACCGTGATGGAGCTGGAGACACCGTCTCTTGATATCACGATCAAGGAAGAGAGCAAGGATCTCGACGGCCTGAACTACCTGGCCGGCAAGACGATGGATTTTATCAATAAATCCGCGATGAAGGGAACCCAGCTGGCACACACGGACGGAAATGTTCCGAACCTCGTGATCCGTGTACCGGAGAGAACGGAGTTCTGCCTCGGTGAGCTGTTCTACTTCTTTGAGTATGCCTGTGGTGTGAGCGGATACATGCTCGGTGTGAATCCGTTTGACCAGCCGGGTGTGGAGAGCTATAAGAAAAATATGTTCGCACTTTTGGGTAAGCCGGGGTATGAAAGCCTGACAAGAGAGCTGCAGGAGAGACTGTAGTCTGTTCGCTGAAACTAACCAAAATTAGGCGATTTCGGGGCATTTTTCCCTTGCAATTTATGGTAAAATATGGTACGCTAACTGTTGTAACGAGTTCTATAATTGTATCCGCCGATGACTGGTGTGGGATGCAATACAAGAGAATAAAAGGAGGATATCGATTATGGCTTATGTAATTTCTGACGCATGCATCAGCTGTGGAACCTGCGCCGGTGAGTGTCCGGCAGGAGCTATCGTTCAGGGTGATACTCAGTATGAGATCAACGCAGATAGCTGCCTGGATTGTGGTTCTTGCGAGGCAGTTTGCCCGACAGGTGCCATCTCACAGGGATGATTGATTAGAACATGAGACGGAGAGCGTGTTGTCCTCGGATGACACGCTTTTCTTGTATACAGACAAAACAGGCAGGATGTGACTATGGAGCAGAATGAGCGATATAAAACACGGATGCGCTTTACCAAGACCGGAGCGGTGCGTTTTATCGGGCATTTGGACCTGATGCGTTTTTTTCAAAAGGCGATCCGCCGTGCGGGGCTGGATGTCGCGTACTCACAGGGATACTCGCCGCATCAGTTGATGGGCTTTGCGTCTCCGCTCGGTGTGGGGGCGACGACAGACGGTGACTATATTGATGTGGAGTTCGTGCCGGGCTCGGCAGAGCCGGAGGAGCTGATGCGCCGCCTGAACGAGTGCCTCACGGAGGAGGTCTTTATCACCGGGATCCAGCGGATGCCGGCAGGGTTTAAAAACTCGATGTCGATGCTGGAGACCGCGGCCTATATGGTGACGGCAAAGACAGAGGATGCCTTTCCGGCAGCGTATCGGGACCGCTTTGAGGACTTCCTACGTCAGGATCGGATCCTCATCACAAAAAAGACCAAGAAGTCGGAAAAAGAGATCGATCTGAAGCCGGCTGTCCTGGCGCATGCGTATGATAGAGAGTCTTTTGAAAAAGAAATCGGTGAGTCCCTCCCGGAGCTGCATCCGGTGTATGAGGGCGAGAGTATTTTTATGAAGCTTCCGGCCAGCAGTGATAACACGGTGAAGCCGGAGATGGTGATGGAGGCGTTTTTCGCGTATTGCGATTTCGCACCGGAACCGTGGGGGTATCAGGTGCATCGCTGCCAGATGTGGTTCGCAAGTTAGCAGTTGCCGGCGTACACGTGCGGCAGATAGACCTTGGCGATGTCCACCAGCTGATGGACGGTCTCCACGGGTGTCGGCTGGCGGTCGCTGTACTGACTCCTCGGGAAAAATCGTGAGATATGGAGCGGGATATCCTTCCCGCTTCTTTTTATGAGATCCGACAGGTAGGAGGCGATGGCACGCATCTCGTCCACATTGTCGTTTTCATCCGGTATGATCAGTGTCGTTACCTCGATATGCGAGTAGGTCAGAGCGCGCTCGATAAAGTCCGTCGTCGCGGCGAAGCTGCCGTGGAGCACGTGCTCATAGTAATCGCGGTCGTAGGACTTCAGGTCGACATTCATCGCATCGATATACGGTCCGAGCTTGTCGAGGACGGCGCGGCTGGCATTTCCGTTGGTAACGAGGACGGTTTTCAGTCCCTCGAGCTTCATTAGTTTGGCGGTATCCAGGATAAACTCATAGTTGATGAGTGGCTCGTTGTAGGTAAAGGCGATGCCGATATTTCCGTCCGGTCGGTATTTCATGGCGATCTTGACCAGTTCCTCCGGTGAGTACTCCTCCGTCTCCGGAATGTCTCTTTTGTCCGCCAGGGAGATCTCGACATTCTGACAGAAAGGACAGGCCAGGTTACAGCCAAAGGATCCGACAGACAGGATCATGCTCCCCGGATGGAAGTGATACAGGGGCTTTTTTTCGATCGGATCCAGAGCCAGAGAGGTGAGCTTGCCATAGCAAAGAGAGACGTTCTCACCGTCGATATTTCGCCGTGCGTGGCAAAAGCCGGTCTGTCCCTCTGACAGCCGGCAGCGGTGAAAACAGATATCACAGGTGATCATCTCTGACATAGGCATCATCCTTTGAGTAAGTCCTTGACCATGTGAGCGACAGAGTCGGCGATCCGGTAGCGACTGATACGTCGGTCAGCCGGCTCGAGCGTGAGCCTGCGCTCATGGATCGTGCCACAAAAATCCACGGCGATATACACCTCGCCGGGCACACTGTCTGCGTTGTTGGGATCGATGGTCCCGATGGAGCCGGTAACGCCGATCCCGATATCGGTGTGCATCCGATCCCGGCAGGTACGCGCCATCGCACGGGCCGTCTCGGTGGAATACACGCCGTATTCCCGGATCACCTCGGCGGGTACGCCGCAGGCGATCTTTTGTTCATTTGAGTAGGTAAAAAATCCGCCGGGTACAACGGCGGATGCGCCCTCCTGGTCTGAGAGCAAAACCCCGATCAGTCCTCCTGAGCAGCTCTCCATCGCAGAGATTGTCAGGCTTTTTTCGATCAGTAGAGAGGTCAGGGTATGAAATCGATCCTCTATGGAACGTTCTTCTGATATCATTCGCATTTCCTCATCGAACGGTCATCGGATGCCTATCGAAACTTAAGGATGTTGTTGGCCTCAGCCTGCATCCCCTCGGCCTTGACGGTACGCACGGAGTAGGCGAGATCACCAAACACGTAGATGATCAAACCGGTCAAAAGGAGCGGCATGAACGCATCCGGGATCAGTCCGAGCAGGAACATGCTTCCGTCGTGCAAAAACCACATTTCCAATACAGCATAGACACCCCATGCCAGTGTACTCTCGAGACAGAGAATGCCCTTGTAGTTAAACGGCCGGTTGGTGTAGTCCCACCACAGATACCCGGTCTTCCAGATCATAAGTTTGGCGACCAAAAGCTCGAAGGCCGTACAAAAGGCCGTACCGATAACGAAGTACAGGATGTAGTTATGCGGCAGCAGGAGCAGCAGCTTAAACCCGATAAACTCGCCGAATCCGTAGATCGGACAGAATGGCGCAAAGAGAAAGCCACGGTTGGTCCATTTTTTATTCATCCATGAGATGTAGAGAGACTCGACACACCAGCCGAGTACGCCCCAGACAAAGAACATCCCGACGTACTGTCCGACCTCGTGGGTATTGACGATGCCGTACATGTTCAGGTCGAGGGACCACAGGTCCATCCGATGTCCGAGGGAGGCTCCCTGTACCAGTCCGAAGACAAAATCTCCGACGATATCGAGCATGAGCAGCACTGCTACGATGCGCCATGCGATATGCTGACAGAGCTTGGCAAACCAGTTCAGAACGACCGTAAAATGGACATTCATAAAAAGTCCGATCAGGACGGCAAAGCCCAGGGATGTCGGCAGGCAGGCATAGGGGGTGAAACTGAGAGGGATCGCGCTCACGTCCCAGGGACGGAAGCCGAACAGCGCCTCAAATGCGTAGCCGTAGCCGATCTCACAGGCGGTAAAGATCACAAAAACACCGATCATATACAGCGGAAGCGTCCGGGTGGTCGGTGTACCGAGTATCATATAGATCAAAAATATGATCAATCCGTATATAAACAAAAAGGGAGTCGAGAATCCTCGGTTACTGATAAATCCGGTAGCCAGATAGCTCCAGATATTCTCGATCAAAAATCCGAACAAAGACAGCATGATCAGCATCAGCATCCAGTCAAAACGGATTTTCCCCATAGAACGAACCCTGTCGTTAAACGCTGCCATAATGACCTCCTTAATAGTAGTATCATTATAGCAACAATTGCAAAAACTGTCAATAAGACTTGCGGCAAGCCGTATATTATGGTAAAATGAGGGCTGGGTGTGAACATCTAAACAGGAGAAAATCGATACGCTCGATGAGGTGGTCCGTGAAAAAATGGATGAGATATATCTGGGGGTCAAGGCCGGGGGATTCCGTCCGGAGTCCCGTGCGCAGGATATCCGTTCGGCTTGCGATCATGCCCGCTATGCCTGTGAGTGTATCAAGAGTAATTACGATGAGAGCTATCGCGAATATGACCACTCGATGGATGAGGGGGTTGAGAAGAAGCATTATATCATCAATCACGTGCGAGATGCGGTCACGCACGGCTATGTAAAGGCCTACTATCAACCGGTGGTCTGGGCCGATGACTGTACGGTGTGCGGGGCGGAGGCGCTGGCACGCTGGATCGATCCGAAATACGGTTTTCTGTCGCCGGGCGACTTTATCACGGCGCTGGAGGATGCGAGACAGATTCATATTCTGGATCGCGGGATTATCGAGATCGTGTTCCGTGACCTGAGAGAGCGGATTAATTCCGGAGAGCCGGTACTGCCGGTGTCGGTGAATTTTTCCCGGCTGGATTTTGAGTTATACGATGTCGCGGGCTATCTGAAAGAAATGGTCGAGAAATACGAAGTGGATCCGAAGTTCATTCATGTCGAGGTGACGGAGAGCGCGCTGACGGTGCACTTTGAGGGACTGCGAAAAACACTCGAAGAGCTCAAGGAGATCGGCTTTACGGTATGGCTGGATGATTTTGGATCCGGCTACTCCTCGCTGAATGTGTTAAAGGATTTTGAGTTTAATGTCGTTAAGATCGACATGAACTTTTTATCGAATTTTAATTCCAATCATAAGACGAAACCGATTCTTAACAGTGTAGTAAATATGGCAGAGCAGATCGAGATGCGGACCCTGACGGAGGGTGTGGAAACGGAAGAAGAATCCGCGTTCCTGAAAGAGATCGGCTGCGAGAGACTGCAGGGATATCTGTTTGGTAAACCGATGCCAAAAGAAGAACTGTATGAAAAAATACGAGTCGGAGAACTGATCCTGTCGGATCGGATTCCGGGCCTTTCGGATTCGGAATAAAGCGAAAAAAAGGGTGAGAAGAAAGGCAGAAACAGTGAAAACGAAATGTGAAAAAAAACAAATACGATCTTTGTGTCGGAGAGGGTTTGCGATCCTGCTGATCGCCCTCTTTGTGCTCGCTCCGATCGGTGTGGCAGCCGGGACGAGGAGCGTGACGACCATCAGTCTGGCGGCGACCTCTCAGGAGGATAAAAAATCCGATCTGCTCGACCGTCTCGATAAGGTGGCCTATTTCCTGTATGACAATACGAACGGTTTACCCACGTCAGAGGCCAACACGATCGCGCAGACAAAGGACGGCTTTATTTGGATCGGCAGTTACTCGGGACTGATCAGCTACGACGGGACGACCTTCCATCGGTTTGATGCGGAGAGCGGCGTGGCCAGCGTCGTATGTCTGTTTGTGGACTCCCGGGATCGTCTCTGGATCGGGACCAACGACTCGGGACTTGCCCTGTATGACAAGGGTGAGTTTATCTTTTTTAATCAAAACGAAGGGCTGAAATCGTCCTCGATCCGTGCGATCACCGAGGATAAAAACGGTGATATTCTGATCGCTACAACACAGGGGATGGCCTACGTGTCGGATGACCTGCAGCTGCATGTGGTCGACGATCCCCAGATCAATAACGAGTATATCAAACAGATCAAGTCCGATGGCTTCGGCAGTGTGTACGGTGTCACGATGACCGGCGGTATTTTTAAGTTTGAGGACAAGCATGTAACGAGTTTTATTTCTCAAAAGAATTCCTCAGTGGATGCGGTAAACTGCATCTGCCCGGATCTGAAAAATGAGAACTATGTCTATATCGGAACCGACCACGATTATATCTGGTACGGGGATATTTCCAATGGCTTTTCGGATGCAAAAAAATACCGATCCGGTGAGTGCAAGTCGATCAATAATATCCAGACGATCGCGAACCGTATCTGGGTTTGTGCCGAAAACGGACTCGGTTGGCTGGATGGCCAAAAGGTGTTCCGCCAGTTAAAGAATACGCCGCTCACCAGCTCGATCGACGACGTGATGATCGACCATGAGGGGAACTATTGGGCGGTTTCCTCGAGACAGGGCGTGATGAAAGCGGTCAGTGATCAGTTCACGGACATCACGAAAATGGCCGGACTCGGTGCGCTCGTCGTGAACTCCACCTGCTTTTATGAGGACCTGATTTATATCGGTGCAGACAGCGGACTGTATGCCGTGGATCTGGACTACCGTGAAAAGAAGGACAGCCTGATGCGCTCACTCGAGGGCGTGCGCGTACGCTGCCTGATGAAGGATGACAAGGAGAATCTTTGGATCAGCACCTTTGATGGAAAAATGGGACTGCTCTGTCGCGATAAAAACGGCACCGTGACCACCTTTACGGAGAAGGAGGGGCTGAGTTCCAACTGGATCCGTTCCACCTATCTTTTGTCTGACGGGACGGTAGCAGTGGCGGCCAGCGGCGGTGTCAGCCTGATCCGTGACGGGAAGATCATCCGGACCTACGGGGCAGAGGATGGGATCAATAACAGCGAGATCCTGACGATCTGTGAGGGACCGGATGAGAAGCTGTATTTCGGCAGCGACGGTGACGGCATCTACGTCGTCGATCACTATCAGGACGCCAATGCATCGGTCAGCCGGATCGGTCTGTCGGACGGACTGCCCTCGGAGGTGGTACTGCGGATCCGATACGATGAGACCAGAAAGGTGTACTGGGTGATCACCAGCAATGCACTGGCGGTACTCAAGGAAGGAAAAGCGGAAAAAATACATAAGTTCCCATATTCCAATAACTTTGACATCCAGTATGATAACAAGGGAAATATTTGGGTGTTATCCAGTAACGGTTTGTATGAGGTAAATGCCTCTCAGCTTTATGATAACCAGGAGATCGACTGTCAGCATTATGACGCGACTTCCGGACTGAACTGTGTACCGACAGCGAACTCCTGGAGTGCGCTTATGGAGGACGGAACGCTCTATATCGCCGGCTCGACCGGCGTCAGCAGCGTGAATATCAACAACATCGAGGATGAGGCGCAGGACGTCCGTCTGACGGTCCCGCTCGTCGTGGTAGATGATGAGGAGATCCATCTGTCTGCCGGGCAGCCGGTCACAATCCCGGATACGGCGAGCCGTCTGGTGATCCATGGATATGCGGTGAGCTTCTCGCTGAAAAATCCAAAGATCACATACAAGTTAGGTGGATTTGATACGACAGAGGCCGTCACGACGAAGGCGGACTTGTCACCAATCACATATACCAACCTGGCCGGCGGCACCTACTTGTTTAAAATGAATGTCGTCAATACGGTCACCGGCGTGGTGGAGAATTCGTATCAGCTGACCATCGAAAAAGAGCTGAAGTTTTCTGAGAACCCCTGGTTTATCCTCGTGGAAACGATCGCTGCGATCGTGGTTATCGTTGGGATCGTCGGGATGATCGCTTTCCGCCGGCTGCGACGTGAAAAACGCAAGACAAAAGAAACGCAGGAGTTTGTAGATCAGACCATCAGTGCTTTTGCAAAGCTGATCGATGCGAAGGACAAGTACACGCAGGGTCACTCCCGGCGTGTGGCAGCCTATACGGAGAAGCTGGCGATCAAACTCGGCTATAAGGAGGACGATGTCCGCAAGTATAAAAATATCGCGCTCCTGCACGATATCGGTAAGGTGGCGATCCCGGATAGTATCCTGAATAAGCCACAGGGCCTGACCGATGAAGAGTACGAGATCATGAAGTCTCACGCGGAGCGTGGCAGGGAGATCCTGGAGGAGATCAAGATCGATCCGGATCTGGCTCTCGGTGCCGGGTTCCATCATGAGCGTTTCGACGGACGCGGATATCCGGAGGGGCGTCACAGTGATAATATCCCGCCGGTGGCTCAGCTGATCGCGATCGCCGATACCTTTGATGCGATGTATTCGACGAGACCGTACCGCAAGCAATTGCCGTTGTCGGTCGTTTTGGATGAGCTGCGCAGCATCGCCGGAACGCAGTTAAATGAAACTTACGTGAAAGCATTTTTAGAGCTGGCAGAAGCCGGCGAACTGGTGGATCTGGCCGAGGCGAAGCGTCGCGAGGAGGCGCAGGAGCAGGTACCGGAGCAACCGCCGACAGAAGAATAATCGGGTTATTATAGATGGGAGTTTAATCAGATGGATATTAGTGTTTACGAAAGAATGTATAAGCTCGGTATGAAAGAATACCGAAATAAAACGCTCAAGGGTGAGTGGCCTTACCTGTGGGTGCTGGATGCGATCCTGTCCCATGTTGAGGTGGCAAAGGAAGAGGAGCTGGGCCTGGTGGATATCCCACTGGATCAGATCCGTGGCACCAAGACCGAAGGTAGGACAAACGCCTTTGCGGCGAACTTTATGCCGTTGTTACCGTCCGACTCGGAGTTTGCATATAAGTGGGCGCAGCTTTACGAGTCTCACCTCGAGGAGGGCATCCACGAGCCGATCAAGGCGTATGAGTTTTTAAACCAGTTTTATGTGTTGGAAGGGAATAAAAGAGTCAGTGTATTAAAGGCATGTGATGCGGTTTCCGTACCGGGTACCGTGACCAGAATTATTCCTAAAAAAGACGACTCGGATGAGAATAAAATCTACTACGAGTTTCTCGATTTTTATGATATCACATCTGTGAATTATATCAATTTTTCCCAGGTCGGAAGCTATCCGGGGCTGTTACAAAAGATCGGTGTTGCGTCAGCGGAGGACTTTACGGAAGAGGTTCGACAGCAGTTCAGTTCGGCGTATATCAAGTTCTCAACCGTCTTTAAAAAGAAGGGTGGAGAGAAGCTGTCGCTGACGATCGCGGATGCATTTTTACTGTATCTGGATCTTCACTCCTATGAGGAGATGGAGGAAAAATCAACCGACGAAATCGCCAAAGAAATA
This sequence comes from Eubacterium sp., assembly GCA_036343395.1. Classification (GTDB taxonomy): domain Bacteria; phylum Bacillota; class Clostridia; order Lachnospirales; family Lachnospiraceae; genus Eubacterium_F. Next base: position 35,973 of record JAZASH010000014.1, read on the forward strand.
GACAAGATCTGGAGTGATTTTGTTTATTATCCGAACAAGCCGGAGGTCAAGCTGATCTTTGATGCCGAGCCGGTTTCGACGAGACCGAATCTCGTAAAAAAAATCCTGCCGATCACAACTTCATCAACGCCGGTGAAGGTGGCATTTATCCACTCAAAAACCGTGGAGACCTCCAGCTGGACCTATGGGCACGATCTCGGTGCCAACCATCTCGAGGAGGCGCTCGACTATAAGGTGGAGGTGTCATCCTACTTTGGTGCAGATACGCAGGAAAGAGAAATGGAGTGCTTTGAGCAGGCGATCGTCGACGGCAATACGATCATTTTTTCCACGTCGTCAAAGCTGGTCGGGACCAGTATGAAATATGCGCTGGATTATCCGAAGCTGCATTTCCTGAATTGTTCTTTGAATACAAATAGTAAGTATGTCCGTACGTATTACGGAAGACTGTATGAGGCGAAGTTTTTGATCGGAGCGCTGGCCGGTGTGCTGGCACCGACGGATACGATCGGGTATCTCGCCGACTATCCGATCTACGGTGGGATCGCCAATATCAATGCCTTTGCACTTGGCGCCAAGATGGTAAACCCGGAGATCAAGGTGTATGTGAAGTGGGCACATCTGAACTCCGACCGCCAAAACGAGCTTCTCCGTGATGTGGATGTGTCGTTGGTTTCCGGTCGTGATTTCATCCGTCCGGAGTCGGATTCGCAGAAGTTCGGTCTGTACGATCCGCATGAGGAGATCCCGGATTCGCTGGCGATGCCGGTATGGGATTGGGGTGTCTACTATGAAAAGACGGTGAGCAGCATCCTGAACGGCAGCTGGAAACAGGAGGCGGACGGTGAGTATGAGGCGCTGAATGACTGGTGGGGAATATCCTCGGGAATGATCGATGTGATCTGCTCAAAGAAGCTCCCACCGGATACGGTCCGTCTGATCAATCTTTTGAAAAAGGGCATCGGCTCGGGTGAGTTTGATCCGTTTGCGGGGAGACGGTATACCAAGGACGGGACGCACTACATCAAGGTGACGGATCGCCTTACCGCGGAGCAGATTATCACGATGGATTGGCTGGCGGAGAACGTCATCGGTTTTATCCCGACGATGGAGGAGCTGACCGAGGATGCCAAAACGATTGTACGGATTCAGGGAGTATCGAGTGTGACAAAGGAGGACTAAATCGTGCCGGATGCTAATACGACCGAGAGCCAAACACCGGTAGAATCTCCGAATATTTTATTCATCGCAGATGAGCCGGACAAGGGATTGTGGGATTACTTTGAAAAAGAAAAGCTGGAGGGGATCGATCTGATCATCTCCTGTGGTGATCTGCCGCCCCAGTATCTGTCATTTTTAGCGACGTATTTTAAGGGGGATGTTCTTTATGTTCATGGAAATCATGACTCGTGCTACGACAAGACGCCGCCCGATGGATGCATCTGCATCGATGATACGGTGTATGAGTACTACGGACTCCGTATCGCGGGACTCGGTGGCTCGATGGAGTATAATAAAGGAAACTATCAGTTTACCGAGGAGCAGATGAAAAAGCGTGTGAAAAAGCTCCAGCGTCGGATCGCGAAGTACGGCGGTGTCGATATCTTGGTGACACATGCGCCGGCTAAGGGGTTAAATGACAGTGAGGATCTGCCTCATCATGGTTTTGATTGTTTCCATGAATTACTGGATAAATATCACCCGCATATTTATGCGCACGGTCATGTACATATGAATTATAATTATCAGCAACCGAGGGAAACTGAGCACAACGGAACGATTATTATTAATGCGTATCAGAAGCTGATTTATAATATGTGATTTTAGTCCGAAACGGATCGCTGAAGGAGGTAAAAATGAAAGACGAAAAGAAGAAGGATGATGAGATTTTTTGCCGACACGGTCAGGTTATTTTTATGAAAAATGAACCGGGTTACGGACGCATCGAGGTGAGGGAAGCGATCGAGAATCATGAGCTGGCTAGACTGCTGCTGGTGGACGATGTGAGGGAGTCTGCGACCATCATGGAAGAGGGCAGACATTATGAATTGATGTTTAAATATACCAAGGATTTTGACATCGCTCTGCAGAGAAGACCGGAGATTAAAGACACGTTACTTCTCGGCGGCGCGGGTTTTTCTTTTGCCAAATTTTATATCGATAAATATAAGGATAAACATCTCGATGTTGTCGAGTTTAAAGCGGAGATGTATCAGCTGGCTATGCAGTATTTTTATCTGGATGAACTGTATCGCGATTATAACCTGACAGAGACAAAACGGATGGAGGTTTTTATCGAGGATGCCAACGAGTATCTGGCAAAGACCGATCGCAAATATGATCTGATCATCAACGATTGTTATATCGCAAACCGGATCGACGATGACCTGCTCCGGGATCAGCAGGTGCAGAGCGTGAAGCGGTGCCTGAATCCGGGCGGCGTCTACATGATCAATCTGATCACGGCGGTAAAGGGGCCGGCGTCGATGCCGGGGATCCTCGAGTATGAGATCCTGAAAAACAACTTTAAAAATGCGGATATGTTTGTCTGCAAAAAAGAGATGAGCAAGCTGGAAAAACAGAACATGATTCTCGTCGGCACGGACGGCGAGTGGACACCGGTGCAGCGGTAGTGCTGTGAGCAGTGGTGTGTGGGCTACCGGGAGGTGTGCATGCTGTGTGGTGTACTGTGGCGGCCGGCGTGTGGGCTGCCGGGTGGTGTGCTGTAGCAGCCGGCGGTGTTGAGAGGAGGCGTGGATGAGTCAGGGTAAGACGCTTTATATCGAGGCGAATTCGGGTATCAGCGGTGATATGTTTGTGGCGGCGCTGCTGGATCTCGGTGCGCCTGAGGATGTGCTTCTCTCGGTGCTTGACAGCATCCCGGTGGATGGCTATCAGGTCGTGATTTCACGGAAAAAAAGAGCGGCGATCGA
>JAZASH010000015.1:0-37790 GCA_036343395.1 Eubacterium sp.
AAGCATTCGATCTCGCGCGGTACCCAGGCGGATTCTTTTGTGTTCGTCGAGCAGAGCACGATCAGGTAGTCGGAGTTTGCGAGCGCGTCCGCGATGTTGTCGCTGAGGTCATTGGTGATCGGGAGCTCAGCCTTGTCGCGGAAGATGCGGTTGATCTTTTTGACGCCGGTCTTTTTGCGGATCTTGCCCGGGATGTGGAAATGCTCCAGTCCCTTGTGGACCGCATCCGCGACCTTGTTATCCTCCGGTGCATGTTTATACGATATAAAAGCGTTGTATTTCATTTTGGTTCCCTCCATTCGTTATCATTCTACTGTTCTTTGGAGGTTTCGTCAAGCGGAAAAGCGCGCCCTGAACGCAAAACACCCCGGTGGCGGGTGATGCCATCGGGGGTCTTATTATTCCGATTGGGGAGAAGATTTTTCGGAGGAAGATTTTTTCAGAGAAAACTTGGTTTCTGTTCCATTCGCGAGATTTTTAAAATTCTCTTTATGTCTGACCACCACGAGCAGTGCAGAAGCCGCGGAAATGATGATCACCGCGAGGCTCTCCGCACCGAGCAGTGCGAGCACGATCGGGCAGGTCACCGACGAAATACAGGAGGCGACGGACATATACCTGATCAATCCCAGCAGGATCAAAAACACCGCCATAGCGATAAGTGCCATCCGCCAGTCGACAAACCAGATTGTCCCATAGCCGGTCATAAAAGCTTTGCCGCCCTTAAACCCGTACCAGATCGGGAAACAGTGCGCGAGCATGGCAAAAAGCCCGGTAAACGCCGCGCCAAACTGACCCATCCCATAGAGATTTCCAAAAACGATCATAGCGATACACACCGGTATCGCCGCCTTGATGATATCGGAAAGCATAACAAACACCGCCCAAGGGCTCATCCCGAAAACACGTTTAAAATTGGTGAAACCGGGATTCCCGCTCCCGAGCGTACGGATGTCCTTTCCGTATTTCAGTTTTGAGATCACGATCGCCGCATTCACGCCGCCGATCAGATACGCGGCAACGGCAAAGATCGCACATGTGATATAGAATCCTGCACTCATTCGCTCACCGCCCCTACCCGATAGGTTACCTCTTTACCAAAGCCCCAGACACCGATCGCATCCGGTCCGATCGAGGCACCGATGATCGGTCCGATGTAAACCGTGTAGATATCCTTGCAGTTGATGTTCTCTTTGACCAGCTGCTTGAGCGTCTCCAGCTCCTCCGGATTGCAATCCGCGTGAGCGATATATATCGTCTGCTCCTCAGGATCCTCGATGCTCCCGGCGAGGAGAGATACGATATCCTTGAGCGACTTCGCGCGACCATGTGACTTCTTGATCGGGGTCTGTTCCCCGTCCGCATCGGAGATCAGGATCGGCTTGATGCTCATCAGATTTCCGAAAAATGCACTGCTGGCCTTCACACGTCCGGCGCGCTTCAGCGCGTCGAGCGAGTGTACCGTCACATACTCGTTGACATGGTTTCTTTTTTCCATCACGGCTTCGACGATCTCATCGTAGTCCTTGCCGGCTGCCACCAGCTCCGCAGCATAGATCGCGAGCATCCCCTCACCGATGCACGCATTCAGCGAGTCGATACACGTGATCCGCGCATCCGGGTAGTCCTCGAGGACATCCTTGGCGACGACATCTCCGGTATTGACCGAGCCGGACTGCTTTAACGAGCATCCGATGTAGATGATGTCGCAGCCCTCGTCCAGATATTTTTTATAAATACGCGTATACTCGGCGATGGGCACCTGTGTCGTCAGGACCCTCTCCCCGTTACGCATGATGTCATACAGTTTTTTCGGTGTGTAGTACTCCCACGTCAGAGAAGCCTCTTTTTCCTTTTCCTGATAGACCGTGTTCATCCGGGCGTAGTCGATGTCATACGTCTCCATCAGCTTAGCGTCCAGATCCGAGCAGGAATCGGTAATAATCTTGATCTTTCGCATAATCGTCCTCCGATAACATTAAATTCCTATTATATTCTACATCATTTCGATAAAAACAAAACAAACAATAAAGGGCAAGGTGTACAAACTTTGTACACTTTGCCCTGATTGTCCGAAAAATGAAAGCTATTTGTTTTCCATACTGTTCTTGATGAGGAGTTCGATCTGCCCGTTATAGAGCACGCGGATGCGATCGAGCGTGGCCTTCAGCCCCTCCGTGGAGTCAAACTTTCCGCCGATCAGCCATCGCACGAAGATCCCAAACACGCCTTCCTCATAAAAAGCACAGATGATCTCGAGATCGTGCTCCGGGATCGACTCGATATCGTATTCCTTGGAGATCGACAGCATGATCAGCCGTTCCAGCTTGTCCGAGGCAAACCGGGAGAGGCGCTCATGGCCGATGCTGTTGTATAGGTTGACCCAGACCTTTTTATACCCGGCGGCCAGCTCCATAAAGTCAAACACCGCCACGGCGGCATCTTTATCCGCTCGCATCAGCAGCTCATCCATCTTGGAGTCGACAAAGGAAGTAAACACATCGTAGATATCGTGGAAGTGATAATAAAACGTGCTTCGCGTGATCTTGCACTCGGAGATAATATCACGAACGGTGATCTTGTTCAGTGGGCGTTTCGCCGCCAGCTCCAGTGCGCACTCATAGATGCGGTTTTTAGTATATTGTTCGGCCATCGGATGGTCCTCCCTGGTTATATTTCATACGCCATCCATTATACGACAATACGCCCGATTTTTCAAGGGGAACCTGAGCGGAGGGCGCGCTTTTCCACTTGACGAAACCGCCAAAGAACATTAGAATGAAAGAAAAAATACGCAGCAAAGGAGGCCCTTATGATACTCTTTATCAATGCTTGTGTTTGGGAAGAATCCAGGACAAAACGCCTGGCAGATCATCTGCTGGGGATGATGGAAGGGACGGTCGAGGAGGTACGGCTCGTCGACATCGATTTCCCCGTCGTAGATCTCGACTTTATTGACCGGCGCGATCGACTCAAGGCCGACGGCGACTACAGTGACCCGATCTTTGACCTGGCAAGGCAGTTTGCCGCTGCCGACACGATCGTGATCGCAGCGCCGTACTGGGATCTCTCGTTCCCGGCATCGCTGAAGGCGTACTTCGAGCAGATCAATGTCAACGGCATGACCTTTGCCTACTCGGAGACCGGTGAACTGATGGGTCTGTGCAAGGCCGACAAGCTCTACTATGTCACGACCTCCGGCGGGGATTACGCACCGGATGAATACGGCTACGGATACGTAAAAAGCCTGGCCAACGGGTATTACGGAATCCCGGAGACCAGCCTGATCAAAGCAACCGGACTGGACATCGCCGGCGCGGATACCGAGGGGATCCTGCAGGCATGTATCGAGCAGATCCGACTGTAAAAGTATATTGCGAAATAATCAAAACCGTAGTATACTATTACACATATAACAAGGGATTCCCAACGTTAGGGAAACGAAAGGAGGACACATGCGAAAAAAACTGCTATCTATCGTTCTTGTGCTCGCCATGGCAGCGTCCCTGCTTCCGGTGCAGTCACAGGCAAAAACGGAGCCTGTAGAGGCTCACGTCGCGGAGCTCCCCCCGGAGGTTGAGGGTGGCGCTGAGGCGGCGGAGACTTTCGCTCATGCCGTATGCAGCATCTGCGAAAGCGTCGAGATGTCCGGCCTTACACAGGCGATCATGGCCGGTGGCGGTATCACGATGGCCATCTCCGGCTGTGTAGCGATCCTCAAGGTCTGCGGCGTCATCGAGGACCCGACCGAAAAGAAACTCGCGCAGATCATGGACGGGATCTCCGACATCAACAAAGAGCTCCAGAATATGGACGAGAAGCTTAACACCATCTCACAGCAGATCCTCGATCTCGCGGTATCCCAGGAGGAAAAAGACCGCGTGAACAAGGCGCTGAGCTATCTCAGCAGCTGGAACCTCTTTAAGAGTGCTTACATCACCAAGCTCTCCGAAAAGACGGCTGCCTACAGCGGCAAAATCGAGCTCGCTACCAAGACCTGGTGGGGTGAAGACAAGCATGATCCGGTCAAGGTTCTGTATGCTACCAACGAGGACAAGCTCATACAGGCTGTCAGCAACTCGACCGACACCACGCTGCCCGACACCTCCGACAACGGCTCCACCGTCGAGAAGGACAGTTCCTTTATCGTACCGGCCGATGTGATGCCGGCGACGAAGTCGGAAACCTTCTCCATCAACACCTACAAGGACCGTTTCAAGGCACTCGCCTCCGCAGCGATCCTCAGTGCCGCCAATGCGAAAAAACTCATCGCGACAGATGGTTTTTACACCGCGTGGGCCGCACTCTCCGATGCGGATAAAAAGGCTAAGGCCGACCAGTACGGCGAGGACCTTTTTAACGCGGTCATCTACAATGTTTCCTGCAAGCAGATGACCGACGATCACGTCTGGGTCAAAGAGCTGGCCGACAACTACAGCACCTTTGCTTCCGAGATGGTATCCGGCTCCAACGGTGCCATCCAGCTGATCAACGCGCAGAAAAATATGAACGCTTTTGAGGGTGAGATCAAGGATGAAATCCAGTACATCATAAACTCCATGATCACGACCGCCGGCGTTTATGGGCAGCTCGCTCTCAACGCAGCAGCTCAGGACAGCATGATGACAGACGATGCAAAGAAGACCCTGCAGAAAACCTGGATCGACACGATCACAACGCTCGATAAGATCGGTTCAGGCTCTCTCACAGGCAACGATAACTACTGCTATATCACGGGTGGTGTGATCCAGTGTCAGAATGCCACCGTAAAAAGCGATGGGCATTTCTATTATCTCGAAAACGGATCCCACCGGATCTATAAGGACGCCTGGTGGAATGACTGGTATGCCGAGGACGGTGACAAAAAATCCACCGATCTGAAGCAGGCCCACATGGTCAACGAAACCTTCTCCCGCGTGATCTATGACAACTATATCGGTAAAAATGCGCTGGCGGCAGACGCTGACAAGGCAACCTTTAAGGATTACCTGAACAAGTTCGGCGTCGGTTTCCCGGATAGCTACAATGACACGCTCACCACAGGCTACACCGGTCAAAAGGGCTTCACTCTTTCCGAAAACGTGAATCTGACCGCGCAGGTGATCATCGGCGATCATTACACCACCGGTTCGAGTTACACGCTCAGCGGAGACAGTAATCTTTTCCCGCTGCACGATTGCATAAAATATAACTATATGAACACCTCAAACGGTGGCGTGACAACCGATGCGAGACTCTGCTCTCGCGGTTACTACGAGGAGGATCACTGGTACTGGAAGGTCGATGAGATGACCTTCTTTTATGCCGGTGGCGAGTTTGTCAATGGCGGATGTAAACCGTGTGGACACATCAACGGGCTTCAGCAGTATAAAGCGACCTACCAGATCAAAGCACCGGTCTACTATCTGAGTTCGACTGCGCCGGCAAAGGCGTCAGACACACCGGATGCGATCACGGATCCGTCCAACCACATGGTCATCGTCCCGATCGACGGTACGGCCGTACTCCAGAAGACCGATCTTCCTTACACCGGAAAGGCTCAGAAACCGATCGTAGAGACGATCCAGGGAGCATCCGTATCCGAGGGTCATGACTACAAGATCAAGGTCAACAAAACAGCCAAGGCCATCGGCACCTATAAGGCGACCATCACCGGAATCGGTAACTACACGGGCACACAGACCGTCACCTTCCGGATCGTGAAGGCGGATAATCCGCTCAAGGCAGCCGGACTGGAAAAGACGATCAAGGCCAAGAAGCTCAAGAAAAAAGCCATGAAAATGAAGACGGCAGAGCATCTCTGGATGAAAAAAGGCGCAGGTAAGATTACCTACACCCTGTCCAAAACATCTCCTGCCAAGAGTAAAAAATTCTTTAAGATCAACAAGAAAACAGGTGTTTTAACGATCAAAAAAGGCCTGAAGGCCGGTCAATACGGACTCTTCATCAAGGTCAAGGCCGCCGGTAATAAAACCACAAAGGCAGCAACCAAAACGATCGAAACCCTGATCACCGTAAAGTAAGATTCCTACCGGGAGCAGGGGGATCGATTTGAGATATCTTTTGCATAAGGAGGGGCATTTCTGTGAAAAAAAACAACTATTCCCGTCTCGGACGCACCGTGATCGCCGGGGTTCTGATGCTGTCGATGACGATGACAGCTATGCCGGCAGGTCAGACTGCGGTTTCCTCAGCAGCCAAAACGACCAAGTCAAAGATCACTCTCGTCGCATCGGCCAAGGGCAAGATCCTCACAGGTGAGTCACGTACGCTGACGATCAAAAACATAAAAAAGAAATCCATCAAAAAACTGACTGTCACATCCACCAAAAAGGCTGTGGCAACGGTCAAGAAGTCCGGAAAAACCAAGGTCATCATCCGATCCAAAAAGGCCGGCAAGACGACCGTCCGGATCAAGCTTTTACTGAAGAATAAAAAGAAACGCAACCTGAAATATGTCGCAACCGTAGCGGATACCGTGGATCGGAAGGTTCCGCTCACAAAAAATGGCGGGACAGAATCTACTATGACACTTCGTTTTTTTGCGAAGACACCTCATGTTCCTTATGTTCGTATGAAGGATTATTATGTACAGCTATCGGGTGGGAAACCGCTGCAAGTGCAGAAAAACAGCGCGGATGAATATCTCATCACAACGCCGAAGGGTGAGACGGCAACGATCAATACAAAATCGGATACACTGGAGTCGGATGCTTATAGTGATTTCACGCGTGTTTACCCGCCGGAGGAGGGAGATGTACCAATCAACACCGATTACGGCGGTGCCCCGTTTCTTGAGCCTCTTGCGGACGTAGTGCTGGAAGAAGATGCGCATTATTCCCTTTCGTATGCGGACTACGGTTTAGATTTGATCGGTGATACGGATGACATCTGGCTTCCGTTTGGAACAGCATCCAATAGCTTTATGACAGGTTATGGCGCGTCTATAGCCTATTCAGGGAAAAAACTCTATCATTATACGGATCTTTCCGATTTGGATGAGTTTAATACTAATGGTTATTTTGACGAATATATGGCTAATTTTCCAAATGGCGTGCGTCCGAAGGATTTAGCGGATTACACCTATCGGGAATTGATGTTTATTTTTGATGTGCAATACGGAATTCCGGGACGATGCTATTTTTCCGATGCCATTCGTGAGAAAGGGATGGATCGGGCGTTATTGGAGACAGATGATCAGACACGCGCTGTCAGAGACCTTCTGAGGAGTACCGACATGAAGGATTATTTGATAGGGTTGGGGCTTTTGCACGATATGGTCTTTGACGGTGGCCATACGATGCTGGATTACTACATTGATAATCCCTACAAGAAAGTAACCGGTTTGGAATCAAATGTCACAGCTGCGTATGATGCAGCTGTAAGAGAGGCAGCTGACAAAATCGGCTACACACTTGTCAATACCCCGGATCCATACTGGGATGTATATGTCAACATCAAAGATACCAAAAAAGATTGGAAAGGGTTTGATTATCACGAGCAGGGAGATACGGCAGTTTATTCGATGGGACAGATGGTTGTAGATTCCGATGCCTGGAAAAAATACTATGCAGAGGGCGGTGAACTCCCGGAAGATACCTATGGCTATTTTATCAAGTATCTAAATAAGGCATCTGAGAATCCGGCGATCAAAAACTTCGTGATCGATCTGACGACGAACACCGGTGGTGATACCAATGTTTTGTCCGGAATGAACGCGATCATCACGGATGATCCCTGCACCTATTTCACCATCACCGAAACCGGAAAAAAGATCAAATGCCCGTACAATGTAGATACCAATGTGGATGGTAAATTCGACGAAAAGGACAAGGAAGTGAAATACCCGTTCCGTTTTGCATTTGTAACATCCCGGTGCTCATTTTCCTGTGGAAATATGCTTCCCTGTGTAGCGAATTCATATGGGCTTATGGTACTGGGAGAAACATCCGGTGGTGGTGACTGCGCTATTATCTCCATGGTGCTTGGTGACGGTCTGCCGATTACGATTTCTTCCATCGCCAAATTCACAACCAAGGATGGGGCGGGTCTTGATCAGGGAGCAAAGCTTGACAAGGTTCTGGAAATCAAAAAGAAAGAGGACGGAACGGACGACTACAGCGCATTTTTCGATATCGATGCACTCAGTTCGTATATCAATGAGTTTTATAAGGCAGCGTAGACAGTTACCGGTGCCTACGCATGTATCAAGATTTCTTAAGAAGGAGGTGGCCCCATGCAGAGAGTCGTTGATTTTTTGAAGGGCGCAGAAACATATTATCTGGCGACGGTCGACGGTGACCAGCCGAGAGTGCGTCCGTTTGGTACGGTGAATGTTTTTGACGGAAAGCTGTACATACAGACCGGAAAGGTGAAGGATGTATCCAAGCAGATCCATGCAAATCCAAAGGTAGAGCTGTGCGCGTTTAAGGACGGAACGTGGTTACGCCTTGCCGGTGAGCTGGTCGAGGACGATCGCCTCGAGGCCAGGCAAGCCATGCTGGATGCTTATCCCTCACTGCAGGGGATGTACAAGGCCGATGACGGAAACACCGAAGTGTTTTATTTTAAAAATGCCACGGGTACATTTAGTTCATTTACAAGTGCCCCTGAAGTGGTAACGTTTTAAATCTATCGAGCAACGGCGTTCGTAGAGATCGCTGTTGCTCTTTTTTTGTGGATTATTTGGGATGGAGGCTGTCGTATAGAACTCTCCCCTTCGTGTATCACCTCCTGTCACCTCGCAACATCTTCCAACTCTTTTACAGAAAACACATAATTTGAATTACAAAAATGACAATGCAGCTCGACCGGCTTTTTCTCGCGGATCATATCCTCGATCTCCTCATGCCCCAGGCTGATCAGGACCTTGCGCGTTCTCTCCTTTGAGCAATTGCAGTAAAAGCTCACCGGCAGCTGTTCCTCGGACAGATTTACATCCCATCCTCCGAGCAACTCTCCTATGATGTCTTCCGGCGTCAAGCCTTCCGAAAGATAGGTGGTCACCGGCTTTGCTTCGTTCAGTCTGCGTTCCAGCTCATCGAGGACAGCGTCGTCCGTCCCGGGCATGAGCTGGATGATATATCCACCGGAAGCACACACAGTATTGTCTTTGTTCATCAAAACGCCCAGAGCCACCGACGAAGGCAGCTGCTCTGACGACGCATAGTAATACGTCAGATCCTCGGCGATCTCTCCCGAAACCAGATTCACCTGACTGGCATAGGGTTCACCGATCCCGGTGTCCCGTATCACGCTGAGCACACCTTTACCCATCGCGCCGCCGACATCCAGTTTTCCTTTGTCATTTGCCGGGATCAATACGAGCGGCTCGAGCGGGTAGCCTTTTACATGACCAAACGCATCCGCCGAGACGACAAGTCCCTGTCCCGGACCGTCACCCCGGATCTGCAGGGTAAGCAAATCCTTCTCGCCCTTCATCATGGCTCCCATCATCAGGCCGGCGCTCAGCAGACGTCCCAGCGCTGCCGTCATCACCGGGCTGGTCCCATGTCGTCTCCTCGCCTCTTCGGCGACGCCTCTGGCGCTCACGCAAAAAAAGCGGATCTGTCCCTCCGCTGCCGTTCCTCGTATCAGATAATCCGTATCACCGATCTTGGCGATGATGTTGTCAAGCTCTTCTCTGTTCAATTTTGTCTACCTCTTTGTGATTAACCAAATGCCACACCGCATCGACCGTTCTCCTTCACCCGATATAGCGCATCATCGGCGTTTTTAAACAGGGTTTCCAACGATATTCCTTCCCGGCCAAAGGCCACTCCCACACTGATGGAGATCGCGGGAAGCTCACGATCATCGGCCTGAAGCTCATTGTTGACATCCATGATCTTGCTCTCGATCAGCGGCTTCATCGACGGATCGGCATGCACCATGATGACCGCCATCTCGTCACCGCCGAAACGGCATATGTAGTCACGGTTGCGGAAACTGCTGTGGAGGATCTCGGACACCTCCTTCAGGATTCTGTCTCCGATCTCGTGACCGTACGTATCGTTGATCTGTTTGAACTCATCGAGATCGACGAGAAGCAAGGCGCTGGTTTCGATATCGATGTTTTCCAAAAGAAAATCATAACCGCGTCGATTGTACAAGCCCGTCAGCTCGTCATGTGTCGCTTCGAAGTTCAGCTTTTCAAAGCTCTTTATGTTTGTATTGTGCATCAGGTTATAGGTTTTCGCTAAAAATCGCACCTCGTAGGCACCCTTCAACGGAAGATTCTTCTCCTTGCGGATGAGCTTCACCGAGTCCTTCAGCGGGAATACCACCAGCTTCAGGACGATCGCAACCAGGACAAACATAAAGATACTCAGGACGATCGTGAGCAAATGCTCCGTAAACACCTGGGTTTTCAACTTATCGGATATGGCCTCCTGCTCTTTGGAAAGCTCCTCGGAAATATCACTGAGACACTCATTCATGTGGCTCGATATGGCCTCCTTCGCCTCATGATACTCTTTCCCGAAGGCAGCATCTATGGCCGCTTCCTTTTTTTCTGAAGAGGTTTTGGCTTTATCGGATGCGGACAGCTTGACCGCCCGGATCTCCTCGGGGTACGCCGAGACATCCTCATGATTTGCCTCCACGGTCAATCGCGCAGCATAGTACTCCAGACTCTGCAGCGCCACCGACTCATCCATAGCCGCCTTGAGGTTGGTAACGGAAGGCAGTCCCTCGCGGTTTTTCTCCAGCTCGTTGATCGCTTTTTCACGCCGTTTGGTGACGTTTACTTCCTCAAAATACTCCTCGAGATACGCTTTTTCGCCCGTCAAAACAAAGCTTCGGATCTTGTCCGTCAGATAATCGGAAGCGATCTGAAGCTCGTACGCATCTGAGCGATACTTGCCAAGCTGTACCGTAATCTCAGCCGTCTCGTCGTTGATCCTGCTTGTCATCGTCATCGAATAAAACAGGATTCCCGCGGTAATGATTGACAAAACAAGCATAAGAATACTCAATCGGTAAAGATTGATCCCTCGTCTTTTTATCTTTCTTAATCCGTTCGTCATCATCGTTCTCCTACTCCTAGACATACTACGCCATCATGACTTCCTCATTATATCATGCCAAGTGTTACAGAAGTGATACACAGTTAAATATACCATAAGTGGGCAAAAAATACAACTGAATATAAGGGAAGGGCGAAACCTTGCGGTTTCGCCCTTTGAAAGAGGAGTTTTATGAATTCAGTGAACATATATTCGTTTTTGCTCCCGCTCAAGCATCAAAGGTGAAGTATTAGATTTTCACTCCCGAAAAAATAACGTATTTTCGTAGAATAAGTCATTATTCATCCTTCTTTCTCCTTCGGATATAAACTCCGGTACCGGCACCTATTCCAATGACAACAAAGATTAAGATCATCCATACTGCCGTCATATTTCCGAAGACGGAACCCTCTACGTCAGCAGCAGATCCACTGGCCGAATCCAACATGTCTTCCGGCTCCTCGGTCTCCTCAACTTCTGCAACCTCCTCGATCGGCTCGGTTCCTCTACTAAAGTACAGGCACACTCTTTCGATGTCTGCTCCCGTATATTTTTCATCCGTAAGATCAGCCGCATAGCTCTCATCAAAGTATGTAACCGGGACCTTATCCGGATCCGCAAGGCTATTAGCTTGGTCCACCGAAAGAGACGAAGCCAGGATCGGATCTCCCATTCTATCATTTGTCGCTGTATAGAGTACCTGCCAGCCTTTGCCCTTCTTATCATGGATATCAGAAGCTTTTCCGGACTCTGTCGTCACCGCATGATAGGCCAGATAATCAACGTCTCCCTCATAGGTTCTTGCTACCATCTTTGAAGGAATATGTGCAAAATTGATCTTATCATGATTAACCAAACAGTATATCTCATAGCCTGCGAACGCTATGGCTGCGACCGCACCGATAACACAGGCAAGTCGCGTACCCCACCATCCCGCTCTTGGGACCTTAACCTTTACAGATCTATCAGCATTTGCGACCATTTTTTCCTGAAGCTTGATCTTACTCTCGTATTTTTTAATAACAGCATTTTTGTGTGTTTGTCCAAACTGATTTATATTTGAAACTGTCTTCTCATATCTGTAGCCTTTGTTAGCAACTTCATTAATCACATCGTCATACAATAGATTTAACTCACGCTCAGGATTTGTAGTACCAACAATGGAACTTATGGATTTTTCCGTAAGTCCCTTTTCCTCCATGTACATCAGTTTCCATGCTTTATCATAAGTATTCATATGCTCTAAGTTTTTTTGCATGGTTTTTAATACATTCTTCTCAAATACTTCCGAACCTGCAAATAATATTTTTGTCTCATACGAAAAACTTCGGATCATATATCCCGTCATGATACCTGCCATTATAAGGCTTAATGTGGTGAGCATAATATAATCTCTACCGGTCAATTCAGCCGGCGTGAGATAATCCTTAAACTGTCTGGTCTCCATGTTTTTCAGGGTCTCGTCAGTAATAGCGGTATCTCCGTCAAATATACTTCTGTCTACTCCCTCATAAACAGAGAACATATTCTCATCAAGCTCGATATCTTCCATCCCCTCGCTGTCCTTCTCGGAGCACTCAGCAAATGCGCTTTCAAATAATGGATACACTCCCATAATGTCCAAAATGCTCTTCTGTCCGGCTGAAAGAGAATAAGCCATCGTATAGAGGTCTTTTTTGCTAAGACTCTCATTCATGAAGAAATCATACAGATTTTCATCTTTTCCATAAGGGGTTTCTTTAAGCATTTTGGAAACACAATAAGCAGACAACTCTGATGTTGCCGCAGCCGCATCCGCACCATTCTCCGCTTCCTTATACATCGTATCTATAATCTCATCGGTATTCGAATCATATGGCACCTCCTCGATATCATCCCCTGACAGATCCGATAGGATACTGTTAATCGCCGCCTGATCACCATCCGCCTTTGCGATCTCGGATTGCTCTCCTTCCCTGATTTTATCTCTGACAGTTTTCATTGCCTGAAGAAGAGTTTCGGCAACCTCACCGAAATCCTGATCCAGTTTTTTATTTATACTGGTTTTAGATCCTCCAAATGTTTTTTTATACAGTGTATAGAGTCCATCGGGACCCAACATACTCATACGGGTGATCCAGGAGCCTTTCTTGGTCAATTGCGTATCCTGCGCCCTAACGAGAAGAGACTCCATGGATGAAACTATGCAGTTGTTTCCTTCCATATAAACCTTTTCCAGATCTTTGACTGCATTGCTGTCATTTTTGTTCTTAGCCAGAGCACGACCCTTTTCCAGCAAAAAATCTCCCATGCTTTTTTTCGAATCATCCTCAATATAAACATTCAGAAGTCTATGAGCAACCTGCGCAGTCTCCATACCTGCATCGTAGTTTTTTGCATACTCGATAATCACAGGGATCACTGCATCCAGCTGAAGTTCAATGACACCCTTTTGATTATTCAAAAGAACCTCATAATCCGAGGTGGAATACTTACCATCCATCGGCATTGCCTTGATATCCTTGATCGCTTCACCGGCATCATCGGTAGTAGTATAGCCGATCCAAGAGTTGCCGCTCATCCCATCGTTGAAGTTTTTGTCAAGAACAATGTAATCCGATCCCAGCTCCTTCTCCGCCTTTTCCTTGCTGGATGCATAACTGATCACGATATCCTTGACAAATTTTCCTTTATCCTCGGCTGCCTTTGCATTCTTCACCTCAGGTGTCACTCCCTGGATACGAACACCGCATACGGATGTAAGTGTTAATGCAAATGTAAGCATTACCGCCGTGATTCTTCTCCCTGTTGTTTTCATATCAATACCTCCTGTCCTTATGATGTGATCCTGTTTACGGATAGTATTTCAAGTTTATGACAGTATACTATCACACATGGCGTTACAAAAGCGTTACAAAAGGGAAGGGCGGTTCCTGTCGGAGCCGCCCTTTGAAAGAGGAGTTTTATGAAAAAACAATCTTGCTGGCAATTGAATGGTCCTCGAAAGCGTCTCAAACCCGCTTAAACAGGACCTCTTTTAATATTTGAGAACATTATAATCATAAAATGTGTCGAAAATGTGATCAAATGACAAAAAAATTCAAAAATTCAAAAAATGAGTTTCGAAAAGTTTCGTATCAATCCTCTGTTTTCACTTGACGCGGTCGTCTTTTCCTATTAAAATAAGGCTGTTACACCAGAAATATCGGAGCATCCATCGAAACACGGAGGTTTCACTGCCGATCGCTCCGGAAAAGAGGAGTTTTATGAAAACACCATCGGACATCCGACTGATTGCCTTTGACCTGGACGGGACTCTCCTGACCGAGAAAAAGGAACTCACACCGCGGACACGCACTATCCTGGAGCGGCTCTCCGATCAGGGTATCACACTCCTGCCGACAACCGGGCGTGCCCTCTCCGGCATCCCCGATGCCGTAAAGGCTCTGAGTGGCGCCACCTACGCACTGACCTCCAACGGGGCCGGTGTCTATCATCGGCTGGATGACTCTGCTGAGCCCGCATATGAGCTGATGTTTGAAATCCCGATGAACCACGATCGCACGATCGCGCTGATGACTGAGCTCTCCGAGCTCGAGGTGATGCCGGATCCCTTTATCAAAGGCTCCTGCTATATGGTGAAGAGCAAATCCCACCTGATCGACCGGATGGCGGTCACGGACTCGATGAAAGCTTACATCCGTTCCTCCCGCACGTTGATCGAGGATATGCCGGCATTTTTACAGGATAAGGACGTCCAGAAGATCACGATCAACTTCGCCACGGGTGAGGACGGGCACCGGATCGACCTGGACAAGGTAAAACACATCCTGGAGCGCTATCCCGAGTTTGTCAACGTGACCGGCGGCATACGAAACATCGAGGTTTCCGATAAAAATGCCACCAAGGGGGATGCGATGCTCCGACTCGCTGATCATCTGGGCATCCGTGCCGACCAGATCATCGCCTTTGGAGACAGCGAAAATGACATCACCATGCTACAGGCAGCCGGTATCGGTGTAGCGATGGCAAACGCTCTGGACATCACCAAGGAGGCGGCTGACGAGATCACGCTGACCAATGATGAGGAAGGCGTAGCCGTCTGGTTGGAAGAGATGTTCTCATAATAGAATATAATAAGACTCTGTAAACAGAAAGGAAAAGTTATGTTTGATTGGATTGACTCTGGCAGCCTTTTGTTGAATCTTGTTTTATTAATTATTGGTTTTATCGCCCTAATAAAGGGGGCTGACGTATTTGTCGATGGCGCAGCCAGCCTGGCAAAACGCTTTGGCGTATCGGGTGTGATCATCGGACTCACCGTCGTCGCGATGGGGACCAGCGCCCCGGAGCTGGCCGTCAGTGTGTCAGCCGGACTCTCCGGATCCAACGAGATCGCCGTTTCCAATGTCATCGGCTCGAATCTCTTTAACCTCCTGATGGTCCTCGGCATCTGCGCCCTGATGAAACCGCTCCCGGTAGATCCCGGTATCAAGAAACGCGATTATCCCATCTGCCTGATCGGGACCGCCGTACTTCTCTTCTACGCGGCCACACGGATCCTGTTCGGACAGAAGCCGGATCTGGGCGACAAACAGGCCATCTCCGGCGATATTACACGCATCGGCGGTATCGTATTCCTGCTGGCCTTTGTCGGATATCTTCTTTATACGATACACGTCGCGAAAAAGACTTCCGAGAAGGATGAGGATTATACACCGGAACCTCTGCCAAAAAGCATCCTCTTTATCGTACTCGGTGCTGCCTGCATCGTCATCGGCGGTGACGGCGTCGTAACCTCAGCGAAAAACCTGGCAATGATGTGGGGCATGAGCGAGACTCTCGTCGGACTCACGATCGTTGCGATCGGAACCAGCCTGCCGGAGCTCGTGACATCCATCGTCGCCTCCCGCAAGGGCGAGAACGGCATGGCCATCGGCAATGCAATCGGCTCCAACATATTCAATCTTCTGCTGATCCTCGGTGCGTCATCGACAATCCGTCCGATCCCGATCACCGTAGCATCCTTCTTTGATATCGCGATCCTGCTTACGATAAGCATCATCTCTTACTTCTTCGTCTGCTCAGGAAAGCATATCAACCGGATCGAGGGCGCAGCCATGGTGATGGCTTACGCAGCGTATACGGTGTACGCGATCCTAAGGTAATACGAAAGCAAAAAAAAACCGCAACCCAGGAGGGCGACCTCATAAGCAGACATTAAAAAACCACCCGGTAAGCATTGCTTCCGGGTGGTTTTACTATACTCTGTACTGTCTGTAGTCTGGCCGTTAAACGGTTATCAGAACTGGAAGAACTCTACCTTCTCCATGAGGTCTCCGGCGATCTTCTCCATATCCTGTGCCGACTTCAACAGCGACTGGATCGTGGAATCTACCTCGGACATTGCTGATGATGTCTTCTCGGATGCAGCCGCATTCTCCTCGGCTACCGCTGACAGACCATCCATCGAGTCTACTACGACCTGCTTAGCATCCACACAGGTGTTGGCATCCTTGGCGATCATGTGTACCTCTGCGATGTTTCTCGAAATATCGTTGATGAGGTTTCCGATACCATCCATCGTAGCCTCGAGTGTTTCCTTCTGCTTTAAGGTGTTCTCGCTCACGATCTCGGACTGCTCTACAGCGGCCTCTGCCTCGCGTTTGAGCTTGTTCATCTCGTCCTGGATATCCTTCGCTGCCTGTGAGGAGGAATCTGCCAGCTGGCGGATCTCATCCGCAACGACTGCGAATCCACGACCTGCCTCTCCGGCACGTGCTGCCTCGATGGAAGCATTCAGTGACAGGAGGTTCGTCTGTGCTGCGATATCGTCAATCATGGTGATCTTATCAAAGATATTATCAACGGCCTTACCGGTCGCGCCGATTCTCTCCTTAACGGCAAGAATGCTGCTTGCCATAACGTCGGAGGACTGTCCGAGAGAACTCAGCTGACTCGAAGACGTCTGGGAATTCTTCTCCATCTGATCGGTGATATTCTCCAGCTCGTCGGTGGTCGCTGTTACGCTCTGGATGGCATTGGAGATCGCCTCCACACTATCCAGTGCCTTGCTGACATCCGTTGCCTGGTTCATAGCGCCTTCGGAAATCTCGTCTACCGCTGATGTAACGGATGACGTCGCCTCGGAGATCTGACCTACGGTCCTCTCCATCGATGAGGACGAATCTGCCACAATCTGAGCGGAATCCTTGATCGATCCTACGATATCCTCCAGCTTTGTGATCAGTCGATCGGAAGCACGTGTGATGCTTCCCAGCTCATCCTTACGATCCAGGTACTTGTCCGGATGTACGAATTTACCCTGTGAAAGAGCCTCCAATGTGTCGCGGTTTGCCTGAATGGCATTGGAGATCGAGTTTGCAATGATGAATGCAACCACGATACCGACAATAGCGATCACTACGATGAAGATGATCAGCTTAACAATCGCACTGGAGATGGCACTCTCAACAGATGCTCTCGGAGATCCGGTAAATGCCATGCCGACATTCTTACCTGCATCATCCTTCACTACGCAATATGCTACACAATATGCCGCTCCGGCTACGTCGGTGTTGGTAGATACGAAATCTGCACCACCATTCAGACACTCGGTGATAACCTCCGGTGCTGCCTGTGTACCGATCGGACGCGTGTTGTCTGCCTTAACTACGGATGTTGCTGCACGGGTGTCGCCCTCGAACCAGGTAAAATCGTACCCGGTATCGTTCTTTAACTTATCCTCAAGGGTGTTCTCCTCATACTTGTCACCCTCAACGGTCTTGATGTCCCGATACATCTTAGATGCTGCCTTTAACCCGTTCAGAACCTCATCTTCCATTCCGCCACGGATTGAAGTCATCGCCAGGATGCTCGCGATCACACCGAGAACGACGATCGGCAATGCTACCATTCCTAATAGTTTCATTTTGACTGACATAACACTGTCCTCCTTAATAGCTACGTTGTAAAGATCCCTGTCTCCAATCTTCCCTTCCGACCGGAACCTCCCTAGTCAAATCCTATACTAACCCAGTAAGTATCACAATACAGTTCCTACTTTATCAAACATGGAAGATAATGTCAAGAAGTTTTACACGTGAAACAACGCAATCCGAAGCGGTGATCAAGCCCCCAAAATGCAAGGTCCACGAGCAAAAAAAGAGGTCCATGCCTTAGCATGAACCTTTTTTCATCGAGGTGACAGGATTTGAACCTGCGACCTCCGCGTCCCGAACGCGGCGCTATACCAAACTTAGCCACACCTCGATGCTTCCGAAAAGCCCGTTTCTACGTACCTCTTCGGAAAACATTTAGTATAATACCAAAAGAATACCGATTTGTCAAGCAATCTTTTCGATTCTTTGCAATCCTTTCTTTACCGTGAAGGTACCCTTGGTTTTCTACTTTGTTTACTGCTTCCTATATTTCGCAAAGGACATCTGAACCTTGTCCTTTTCTGACAAAAGAATCTCCGTACCGGCGATCTCTTCAAGCGGCCAAACGATCCCGATATCCGGATCGTTCCACATGATACCACCCTCATCGTCGGGATGGTAAAAATCGGTTACCTTATAGGCAAACTCGGCCATATCCGAGAGTACCAGGAAGCCGTGCGCGAAGTTTTTGGGGATGAAAAACTGTTTTTTGTTCTCCGCAGACAGCCGGACACCGTACCACTTGCCGAAGGTCTCACTCCCCTCCCGCAGGTCGACCGCTACGTCGTACACCTCGCCGCTGACCACACGGACCAGCTTGTCCTGGGGGAAGTTGATCTGATAATGAAGCCCGCGCAGGACCCCCTTGGTCGAGGCGGACTGGTTGTCCTGGACGAAGACCTGATCGATCCCCGCCTCCTTGAAGTCGTTATAGTTGTATGTTTCCATGAAATATCCGCGCGCATCCCCGTACACGGCCGGTTCAATTACATAGAGTCCTTTAATGCCTCCGCAATCCTTTTCTACCTGAATCTTTCCCACGATTTTACTCCTTATTCCTCTGTATGCTTACTCTGTTGCTGATGTTCCATCCTCTTTCTCTGTATCCGGGCTGTCTGCACCTGTTCTCTCTGTATCCATCTCTGCTCCCTCCCGGACGCCGGTCGGCTGCCCGGGTTCGACGCCGAAGGTCTTGCGGTCGCGCCCCATGGAAAACTTCCAAAAGCGGATGTACAGCCACAGCAGTCCCGGCAGCACCACCGTCGAGCCGAGACTCATCATAAACAGCGCCGATGTCGTCCCCGCTCCGGAGATCGCCGAGATCAATGTCACGGTGTACATGGCGACCAGAATGATAATCGCGATCCACGCAAGTACACGATGAGACTTCGGTCGTTGATATGTCATTTCTTTATTCTCGTTTTTATTTTCCTCGTTCATTTCCATCACCTTTTTTCATTTTGTCAGCCACTCCCTGTCAGCAGGAGTTCTCTCTTTCAGGACGGATCCAACCCCTTATAGTGCTCGGCATCGATCCGATCGAAGTATTCACGGATCTTCTCTTCGTAGCCGTTCTCACCCGGGATAAAGAAGTGCTCGTCCTTTACCTCGTCCGGCAGATACTGCTGATCCACATAATGCCCCGGGAAATCGTGTGCATACTGATAGCCGATCCCCCGACCCAGCTTCGCCGCTCCGCCGTAATGCGAATCCTGCAGATACGACGGGATCGGATACCCCGGATGCTCCCTCACATAGGAGAGAGCCCGATCGATCGCCATGTACGACGCGTTACTCTTGGGCGCGGTCGCCACATAGACAGCCGCCTCCGCCAGCGGGATCCTCGCCTCCGGCAGCCCGACACGCTCGACGATCTGCGCAGCCGCCGACGCTACGACGATTGCCATGGGATCCGCCATCCCGACATCCTCCGAGGCACAGATCATGATACGCCGGGCGATAAAGGTGATGTCCTCACCTGCCTCGAGCATCCTTGCCATATAGTAGATCGCCGCATCCGGATCAGAGCCTCGCATACTCTTGATAAAAGCCGAGATCGTATCGTAGTGATTATCTCCCGTCTTATCATAGGACACCTTGCGACGCTGGATACACTCCTCGGCCACCTCGAGGGTGATATGGATCCTCTCATCCTCATCACGCTCCGTCGTCAGCACACCGAGCTCAATCGCGTTCAGTGCCGTCCGGGCATCACCGCCCGCGACATCTGCGAGGAAATCGAGAGCATCGTCATCGATGTAAGCACGATAAATCCCGAGACCACGCTCGTCGTCTGTAAGCGCTTTGTTAATTATGGCTTTGATATTATCATCCGTCAGCGGTTTCAGCTCAAAAATGATCGAACGGGAAATCAGAGCCCCGTTTACCTCAAAAAACGGGTTCTCCGTCGTCGCCCCGATCAGGACGACCGTCCCATCCTCCACAAACGGCAGCAGATAGTCCTGTTGCCCCTTGTTAAACCGATGGATCTCGTCGATAAAAAGGATCGTTTTCTTTTGATAAGCGGCCAGGTTTTCCTTTGCCTTTCCGACCACCTCTTCCATATCCTTTTTCCCGGCGGAAGTAGCGTTAATCTGGCAAAATTCGGCGCTTGTCGTGTTCGCGATCACCCGCGCCAGCGTCGTCTTTCCGGTCCCCGGAGGGCCGTAAAAGATTACGGAGCTGAGCTTATCCGCCCGGATCGCGCGGTAAAGCATCTTATCCTTACCGATGATATGCTCCTGTCCCACGACCTCATCGAGGGTACGCGGACGGAGACGCGAGGCAAGCGGCGACTCTTTTTCTTTATTCTGCTCTCCCAGATAATCCAAAAGGTTCATCCTACCAAACTCCCATAGTGTAAATCTGCAAAATCTATCCTTAATTTTTCCACCGTCCGGATCACCCGAACAATACAAAACTCATCTTCAAAAATCAGTCAAAAATCTCTCTACAGTAAAAACAATTCTCCACCGATGCTTCCGTATCGCACCGGTCCCAAATCCTCCACCTGCTCCTTGCCGGCGAAGATTTGCGTTAACTCCTTTTTAAACCGGTCAATCTCGTCCTCCGGCACCACCAAAGTCAGGCTCACACCATCTCCGTACTCGCTGGAAACCTCTAAAATACCGCATTCCCGCATCAAGTGCTGCACGGTGCCGAGGTTGGTATAATCAAGATTTACCACCAGCTTAAACCCGTCAGAAATCTCAGTTAAATCCGAATTACTGACAGCGTCCTTCACAGCGGTCGAGTACGCTCTGACCAGACCGCCCGTCCCCAAAAGTGTCCCACCGAAGTATCTGGTCACCACGGCAAGTATATTTCGGATTTTATTTCCGGACAAGACATCCAGCATCGGACGTCCTGCCGTACCGGATGGCTCTCCGTCATCTGAGCTCCTCTCGATGACCTCCTTGCCATCCTCTGAAAAGACAATATAGGCATAACAGTTGTGGCGGGCATCGTAGTATTTTTTTCGGAGCAGCTCGACCTGCTCCATCGCTTCCTCCTCCGAGGTCACCGGGATCAGCGTCGCGATGAATTTGGACCGCTTCTCCACGTATTCCGCGGTGCCGCCACGTGATAAGATCTGCATGTGCCTGTTCTCCTACTTTTTCTTTCGATTTCCATGTATGACAGGCTGAAAGCCCTTCATATCGTCCGCGATCTCCTTGCTGAGCAACAGCAGGCAGATCAGGTTCGGGATCGCCATCAAAGCATTCGCGATATCCGAGAAGTTCCACACGATCGTCAGGGTCGTCGTGCTTCCGATATACACGATCAGTGAGAATACGACGCGATAGATCATGTTGTACTTATGACTCTGGAACAGGTACTCAAACGCCTTCTCTCCGTGATACTCCCATCCGAGGATCGTCGAAAAGGCAAACATCGCGATACCGATCGTGACAAGCCAGCTTCCTACCGGTCCCAGCGCTGTCTCAAAGGCCGCGATCGTGATCCCGGCTCCCTTGACCGTACCACTGATCACCTCCGGCGTGGAAAGGACACCGGAGCTGGCGATACACAGGCCTGTGATCGTGCAGACCACGATGGTATCCCAAAAGGTCCCCGTCATATTGATATAGCCCTGACGCACCGGATTATCCGTCGTCGCCGCTGCCGCCGTGATCGCTGCCGATCCCATACCGGCCTCGTTGGAAAACACACCGCGTGCCACGCCGTAGCGCATCGCCTGCATCATCGAGGAAACAAAGATACCCATACCGGCACCGCCCGCTGCCTCGAGCGAGAACGCGCTCTCAAAGATCTTTGACATGCCGCTCGGGAGATTCCCGATATTGAGAATGATCACCAGCACGCCGGCCACGATGTAGAATATCGCCATCAGCGGCACGACCACCTGAGATACCTTGGAGATCGTCTTGATACCGCCGACGATAATGAAAAGCGAGATCAGCGTGAGAAAAATACCCACGATCCACGGATTCCAGCCAAAAGTATTGTTCAGCGCCTCGGTGATCGAGTTTGCCTGCGTCAGGTTTCCGATTCCAAAGGAAGCAATCACCGCAAACAACGCAAAGAAGAAGCCCATCACCGTGCCGAAGTTCTTATTCTTAAAGGCGTTCTTCATCGTATACATCGGTCCGCCGGACATCTCGCCCTGCTCGTTGACCTCGCGGTATTTGATCGCGAGGAAGCACTCTGCAAACTTCGATGTGAGCCCAAAGAAGGCCGATAACCACATCCAGACCAGCGCTCCCGGTCCGCCGGCGACCATCGCGGTCGCGACACCGACGATGTTACCGGTACCGATCGTCGCCGCCAGCGCCGTCGTCAGTGCGGAAAACGGCGAGATATCACCGGTCCCCTTGGATTTTCTACGTGCTTCACGCCCCAGTCCGCTCTTCAGCGCAAAGGGGAGATTTCTCCACCCTAGGAAGTGAGTTCGGAACGTCAAAAACACACCCGTCCCCACCAACAATACCAACATCACCGGTCCCCAGACAAAGTCGTCGATCGATGATAAAACGGTTTCCAATGTTTCCATGATTCTATATTATCCTTCCTAATCAAAGTTCGGCTTCCAGCACCTCTGCTACGACCTCACGGACGCGCTCCTCCGGAATATCATACGGATATGCCTCGATCTCCTCCATCACGCCGATCTGAGCAAAACGCTCGTTGTCGATCGCGTTGATCACGATATACGGATCCGACTCACCCTCAAACACGAGCGTACCGACCCGATAATAGTTCCCCTTGTACTCGTAGATCGGGCGGAGCTCAAACTTCTCGATATTCTCACTGTCGAGGTCTGACCGGAGCACCGCTCCGTGCTCCTCCATCGCCTTTTCAAATCGCTCGACATTCATCGCTAAGGTCTCTTTCACCATGTCCTCCCGGTTTTTCTTTTTGCTGAACACACGCTTTTTCGCCTCTCTGTTTGTATCATCCTGATACTTGATAAAGCGTTTGCGCAGCTGGATGAGGTCATAGATTGCATACGCCGCTATCGCTGCCAGAAGTGTAAAAATCAGGATTTTTCCGACTTTCTTTTTTTCTTTCATCTTTTCCTCCTATTTCTTCCCGGGGTTGACGATCGTCACGCGTACCGCCGGGATGCGGGCCTTTAACGCCGCCGCCCATCGATGATGGCCGTTTAAGATGATATATTCCCCACCAAACTCCATTTTCTGGATGATGATCGGTTCATCAAAAATACCCTCGCCCCGTGACTGGAGCATCCGCGCCTCCTGCGCATACTGCTCGACGATCCTCTCGCTGGGGCCGATATTCACATACGTAAACTCATCATCCGGGTTGGGGTGGAGCTTTTCCGGTGATATCTTCTTCACCATGAACCGCTCGATGATGCTGACACGGACGGCTTCCCGCCGATCCCGATATCGCTTCATATCCTCCTGCATTCGTTCCATGAACGCATTTTTCGCAGCCATACGCTCACCCCCTTATGTCTTTTCCTCCAGCTTACGAACCCTACGGGCCTCCTCCAGTACTTTTTCCGCCCACTGATCATCCGGGTCATAGACCTGCATCGCGCGGAAGCCGTACATCGGGGCATTTTTCACCACGCCCTCCTCATCATCGATATGGAGAGAGATGTGGTAGTGATTCGGCATCTTCTGCGGCATGGGCTCCTTGCGGTTGCCTTGGATCTCATCGCGGTGGCGATATCCGTTCACGATGTCGTCAAACTTGACGCCATAGTGGCGGAACAGCGCGCGAATATAGACCGCCGTGCGGAAAGAGGAGGTATACACCCACGCCTCAAATCCCTCTGCCTGGAGATCATGGATCAGCTGTACGGTGCCCTTGCGCAGGCGCTCGGGGTACAGCTTATTATACGGGAAACGGAGCGCCGGCTCCGTCTCGTACTTGTCCGGTCGAACAAAAATAACCTCATCCAAATCAAACGAAACTTTCATAGCAACGCCTTTCCTGATCGGATACGCCGGAAAGCCCCGGCGTATCCTAACTCATTCACATCAGTATTCCGGTACACTATCCGAGTGCTCGCCCTTTTCCTTGGCGAGCTCGATTGCCTTCGGCAGGATCGCGAGGAACTGATCCACTTCTTCAATCGTATTGTAGATACCGAAGCTGATACGGATCATACCCGGTGTTTTGGAGCTTGCACAGCCCTCGAAGCTCTCCAGCTCCGAATCCGGGATTCCCATCAGACGCCATACGTACGGATGCGCACAGAACTGGCCTCGTCTGGTAGCGACACCGCCGTACTCACTCAGTGCCTCTGCGAGAAGCTGGGTGTTGACATTCTTGTAGTTAAAGGTCACCACGCCGACACGATCGTCGATGTTATCCGGATCTCCGTAGAGGATGACATCCGGTGTTACGGATCTCAGACCGTCGATGAGATGACGGTTCAGCTCGAGCTCATGTGCCTGGATTGCATCAAAGCCGACCTCGTTCAGAACCTCGATCGCTTTTCCGAGTCCGACAACGCCCGGGTAGTTCGGTGAACCTGCCTCGTAAACAGCGACGTCGTTCTCCTTATAATCCACCCATGTATCTCCTACGATCTGGACGGTTCCTCCGCCGTAGAAGGTCGGCATATGCTTGTAAAGCTCTTTCTGCAGGCCTACGACAGCACCACCACCGAAGGGTGAATACATCTTGTGAGCAGAGAAAGCGATGAAATCGATGTCGTCATTCGGATCATCCGGCTCACCGATCATCTTAAATTCGCGGTGAGCGACGATCTGCGCACCGTCTACGACGATCATCGCGCCGTACTTATGTGCCATCTTTGCTACACGGTGAACATCCATCACATAGCCGGTTACGTTGGAGGCTGCCGAGATGGATACGATCTTTACCTTGCCGTTGTACTTCTTCAGTTTCTTTTCGATCTCCGAATAGTTGACACGACCGTCTTTTTTGTTTACCTCGGCCCAGTCAACCTTGCAGCGCTCTCTCCAGGAGAGATCGTTGGCATGATGCTCGATACGCGTGGTCAGCACGAGATCATTTTTGCTTGTGATCAGCGCGCTGGCGAGCTTGTTCAGTCCGTCAGTCGTGCTGTTGGTGTAGAAGCAGGTGTAGGTACCGCGATCCGCACCCAGGAAATCGAGCACCTTGTCTCTCGTGTTCTCGTAGATCTCGGTACTCTCGTTGGACTTCTCCGAGAAACCACGACCGATCGAGCCGTACATCTCGAGCTTGTTGTGTACCTCATCCTCAACCGCCTTGAAAGCCGGTGTGGTTGCCGCGTTGTCAAAGCCGATCTGCGGAACCATCTTCTTCTCTCCGTCCTGCTCAACCTCAACCAGCGTGTTCAGACCGACGATCTGGTCGCGGATGTTAGCCAGAGAATACTTACCTTCCTTATTCAGCGTGCTCTCGAGCACCTTGAAGTTGACGCCGTATTCAAACTTGGACTTATCCGTAAACGTGATCTTGAAGTTCACATAGGACGATCCCTTGCCTATGGCTGACACGATACCGTTTTTATCGACCGATACGGACGGGTCGTGATAGGAGGTGATGTTCCCCTCGTCATCGTACTCCGGCTCTCCCTCTACCGAGTAGGTAACGGAGTAGTCACTCTTTTTGAAGTGAACCTTGGCATGCTCACTGTTTGCCATATCCTTGTGGATCCGGGAAGCCAGGTCGATCTTCGTCTGGTCGAGGAAAGGAGATATGGTCATCTCATGGCTGAAGTCCTCGGTGATCTCACTGACGGACGAATCCAGCACCTGGCCCATCTTGATCTTTTTTACCTTGATCGTGATAACGCCGACCTTGGTCTTCTTTTTCTTTCCGACCTTCTCGTAGACGGTTCCCTTGGTGGTACCCACGCCGGTCGAGACAACCACTGTCTTATCACACAGTTCCTTGTCCGTATTCTTGACTGCCTTCGCAACCTTTTTATTCTTGATCTTGATCGAGTAGGTTGCCTTTTTCTTCATGTTCTCGATGCAGGACTCCAGTCCGAAGTACCCCTCGCTCATCACCCTGCTGTCTCCGTGCGAGTTATACGTCAGGGTCTGCTTCTGGTAACCATCGTAAAGCTTGGCTTTTTTTGCCGCCGTTGCCTGCTTGGCCGGGGCGATGACCGCCACCGACAGCGCCATCGCTGATGCCAGGATGGTCGCCAATACCTTTTTCATCTTCGTCTTCTGTTTCATAGTAACCTCCATTTTTACCTTTCTTTTATCCTACAACGGGTCCCACCCAGGTGTTGATCCCGCCGAATTCATAAACATGTGTGTATCCGATATCCGCCAGCTTTTGTGCGGCTTCCTTGCTCCGTCTGCCGCTCCGGCAATAGACCAGGATGATCTGATCCAGATCGGGCAGCTTTTCCGGCATCTCCGTCGTGATCGACTCGTTTGGTATGAGGATCGCACCGGTGATGTGCTTGGCCGTATACTCGCTGAGCCGGCGCACATCCACGATCACATGACCGTCCTCCTTTTGCATCATCCGCAGTGCTTCCGACTGCGTGATCGAGGTGTAGGTAGCGGCCGGTGTCACGCTCGGATCGGGCGACGTGCCCGGCTCGGATGTCGCGCTCGGATCCGGCGTCGTATCGGGCACCGGTGTCGGGTCGCTCCTCGTCGGCTCGGTTGCCTGACAGGTAACACGGCACTTGTAGGTCTTTTTCTTATACTTGGCCGTGATCGTCACCGCGCCTCCCGTGACCGCCGTTACCGTGGCCTTCCGGGTATTTTTCTTTGCCTTTACGGTCGCCACGGTCTTATCGGACGATGACCATTTGACCTTCTTTTTGTCCTTTTTCGGTACCTGCTTCAGGGTCAGCGTCAGCGTTTTGCCTTGCTTCAGCGTCGCCTTTGTCTTGCTGAGCGATACCTTTTTAGCCTTCTTTGCCGCCGCTGTCGGCGGACTCCCGGGCACGGCCGTCGTCGATGTGACCAACAAACCGGTCAAAACGAGCAGCGCACCCGCGCGTTTCATCGTTTGTTTCATCCTGCCTTTCTCCTTTCTGTCGAACCTATGTTGCAGCTGTCAGCGTTTGTTGGAACGCCGCCAGATTTTCCTTTCCTCTGCCTCGCGGATCAGACTGTCGCGGAAGTCGGGATGCGCGATGGAGATCAGTGCCTCCGCTCTCTCCCAGGTCGACTGTCCCTCGAGGTTGACCACGCCGTACTCGGTGGCGATGAAATACACCTGACTGCGTGGCGATGTGATGATATCACCGTTAAACTGCGGTACGATCCGGGACTGGATCGAGCCGTCCCGATGCCGGTGGACCGACTTCATACAGATAAATGCCTTGCCGCCGCGCGATGCCGAGGCTCCCGCGAGGAAGTCCAGCTGGCCGCCGGTCCCGCTGATCTGTCTGGAGCCCGCACTCTCCGCTGCCACCTGTCCGTACAGGTCGACCGCCACGCAGGCATTGATCGAAACCATATTATCGAGCTGGGCGATCACACTGGGGCGGTTAACGTACTC
Organism: Eubacterium sp.; assembly: GCA_036343395.1. Classification (GTDB taxonomy): domain Bacteria; phylum Bacillota; class Clostridia; order Lachnospirales; family Lachnospiraceae; genus Eubacterium_F. Next base: position 27,851 of record JAZASH010000015.1, read on the forward strand.
CAGCGGATAGGCCGCGATCCCGTGGTTGTCGTCGAGCCACTCATAGAGCTCTGCCGATCCCACCGCACAGCCAAAGACGCCCTTACCGCGGTTGATGGTCTTTTTCTTATTTGTCAGTTTGCCGTTGCGATGGAGATCCAGGTACGCGTCGGTGCACAGCTCGGTATGCATCCCGAGATCCCGGATGTCGGAGTTGGCGATCGCCTCTCCGATCGCGTTCGGCACCGCGCCCACACCGAGCTGGAGGTTCGCCCCGTCCACAATGTAGGGGATGATATGCTCCGCGATCTTTTTATCCTCCTCGGTCGGGTTGATCGGGAGGAAGTTGGTGAACGGCTCATGCTCGCCCTCGACGATCATATCCACCTCTGAGATGTGGATGCACTCGTGATAGCCGCCGTGGATCTTCGGCATGTTCCGGTTGACCTCGACGATCACGATGTCCGCCTTCTCACAGATCGGGCCGGCCACACCGGTGTTGACGGAAAAATTAAAGTATCCGTGCTTGTCCATCGGTGAAACGCTGACCATCGCGACATTGACCTTGATGAAAAATTCATAGTATGCGGCGTTGTTGTGAAAGACCATCGGGATATAGTAACAAAGCCCCTTATCACAGAGCTGGCGCTCATATGCCGAGCAATGCCAGGAGTGATAGACGAAATGCTCCTGCGTCGGGTCGCACTCCACCGTCTCGATGGGGCCGACGATCAGGTTGCCGCGGATCTTGACATCCGCCAGCTCGTCGCGCCGTTTGGCGAGCGCGCGATCGAGCAGGATCGGCATCCCCAGCGTAGAGGTATAGTCGACCCAGTCGCCGCTCTTTACGACGGCCACCGCCTCCTCGGGTGTGCGGAGCTTTTTCTGATATTCTCCCGTAAAATCCTCGAACATAGCGTCTCCTATCGTAGCGTGTTTATCGTGAATTATGTACGTCACAGATCGAATCGATCAGGTAATCCGGCATGATCAGCGCGGAGTCCATGGTTTTGCCCGCTCCGGCCTTCTCGTCCTTTTTCTGCAGGTAGACTGCATCGTATACGTCGGACTCAGGGCAACCGTCACCGGCCAGCATACCGGAGGATTTGCAGATCTTGCACCGGACGTGGCAGTCGCAGCTGCCGGTCGGCATCGTCTCCGGCGTGAAAAACTCGAGGCGCGAGCACGATCCGCCGACGGCGTCCTCGCAGAGACCGCTGATCACGAGCTTGCCGCACTTGGTGCAGATCGAGGCCGTGCGCAGTCCGGACGTCTTCGGAAAGGCCATCTTGATCTCATATCGCTCACTGACCTCCTCCATGATCTTACGCCAGAGGTCCTTGTGATAGGTGGTCTCTTTCTGGGATTTGTTCCCGTCATAGCCACACCAGATCCCACCGGTGAGATACGGTGTGTAGCCGACAAACCAGAGGTCGTTGTCGTTGTCCGATGTTCCGGTCTTTCCGGCTACCGCCATCCCGGAGGCGCGGAACGCCAGATGCTTGGCATCGATATCCGTCACGATCCCCTCCATGGCATCCGTCAGGAGCCAGGCGGTCGTCTCTTTCATCACACGCTTGGACTGGAGGTCCGAGTGGTCGATCAGCGTTTTGCCGTCGTGATCCACGATCCGGGAGTACAGATGCGGCTTTCGATAAAGCCCTCCGCTCGCGATCGTGGCAAAGGCACCGGTGAGCTCCCGATTGGTCACGCCCTTGGTCAGGCTGCCCAGCGCCATCGGAAGCGCGATATCCGTGAAGCTCCGGCCGGCATCATCGGAGTAACCGTCGACCAGAGTTGTAAATCCCAGATTTAATAAATAATCATATCCCACCTTCGGTGTCACCTGGTCCAGCGTCTTGACCGAGATGACATTGATCGAGTTGGTGATCGCATCGCGGAGCGGTGTCAGACCCCGGTAGGAGTCCCCGTACCAGTTGCGCACCAGCTGGTCGGTCCCCGGATAGTAGTACTCCGAGTCGTCCTGGACGGTTGCCAGGGACATTCCGGCCGTATCCAGCGCCGGCAGGTAGGTGGACAGGATGTTGAATACCGATCCCGGCTGTCTCGTCGAGTCGGTCGCTCGGTTAAAGGACATGCTTTCGAGCTTCTCGCCGCGTCCTCCAACCAGAGCCTTAATCTCGCCGGTGGACTGATCCATCAGGACGAACGACGCCTGTGGCTGGATCACCGTACGGATCGACTCCGCGATCACGCGGTCCTCGGTACGCAGCATCGAGCGGCGGAACCGGGATATCACGGCTCTCGCATCCTTCTCGGATGGGAAATACGTTTTGATCGGCTCTCCCTGCTCCTCGTACCATTTTTTCAGATCGGAGAAGTTATAGCCGTCCTGCGTCCCGTTGGGATGTGCGATGGTCAGCTGATACTCCAGCTGGTATTTCACGTCGGACGGATAGTTCTTCGGATTGTTCAGCTCGGTGTCGCAGATCTCCTGCATCTGCGAATCCTGCGTACTATAGATGCTCAGGCCTCCGGTGTAGATGGCGTTTGCCGCCTGTGTCTCCGTGTAGCCGAGCTCGGTTTTCATATCTTCGATGACCGACCGGATCAGTGCGTCGGTAAAGTAGCTGGTCGTCTTTTCATTTTTCGTGTATTCCTCGTTGTAGCGCTGGATCCTCGTCTGGACCTCGTCCTGGATGGCCGCCTCGTACTGATCGGAGGTGATGAAACCCTGATCCTGCATCGCCGTCAGCACCTGCAGCTCACGGGTGCGGTTACGACCGGCATGGTTGATCGGATTGTAGGCCGTGGGATTTTTTGCGATACCGGCGAGCGTCGCGCACTCTGAGAGGGTCAGCTCGTCGACATGCTTGTTGAAATACCGCACCGACGCGGCCTCCACGCCCAGCGTGTTTTGTCCGAGGTTGATCGTGTTCAGGTAATACTCGAGGATCTCGTCCTTGGAGTAGCGGTTTTCCATGCACAGCGCCAGGTACTGCTCCTGGAACTTCCGACGGAAGCGGGAAAGAAAGTCCTTTTCCTCGCCACCGGTGAAGACCTGGTTTTTCAGCAACTGCTGTGTGATCGTGCCGGTCCGCTGCGTGAAGTTGCCTCCGTTGGTCAGGCCGACGATAAAGGAGCGGAGGATCTCCACCGGATCGATCCCCTCGTGGGAGCGAAACCGGGCATCCTCGATCGCGATAAACGCGTTTTGCAGATCCGTCGGGATCTGCTCGAGCATCACGTATTCGCGGTTGGCATCCCCGCTACTCAGCAGCTGGACCGTCTCCCCGTCATCGTCCAGGATATGGGTCTCATAGCCTGTGGGGATCAGCTCGATGCTTTTGACATCCGGTACCTCAGCGATTACATCGCGCATGTAACACCATCCGAGATAGGAGGCGTAGCCGATGCCGGCGACGAGCAACAGAAAACTAAGGCGCAGCAGCAAAACCTGCACCCGTTTTCCGCGGCGGATCCACTTGGATTTCAGGCGTTCCGCACGTTTCTCGACATTTTTTTCGCTGTAGTTCATGGTTACGTCCTCATCGTGAGAAGGATTCCAGTGTCAGTCCTTCGTTTCTCTCCAGCGCCGTCTGTATACTCCACGGATGCTGGAACAGTAAAAGCGGATGTCCCTTGAGATCCTGTACCTTTTTCGTGTCGGAGGTCAGGGACAGGCTCGCCAGATCGATGTCCGGTGAGGTGATCCATCGGATGTGCTCGTAGGGAAGCTGCTCCATACGGATCTCCACGTTGTATTCATTTTTCAGGCGGTACGTCAGTACCTCAAACTGCAGGACACCGACCACGCCGACCAGGATCTCCTCCATCCCGACGTTCAGCTCCTGGAAAATCTGGATGGCGCCCTCCTCGGCGATCTGGTAGATTCCCTTGGTAAACTGCTTGCGCTTCATCGTGTCGACCTGACGCACGCGGGCGAAGTGCTCCGGCGCGAAGGTCGGGATGCCCTCGTAGCGGACCGGCGTTTTGCCTGTGTAGAGAGTGTCGCCGATGTGAAAAAGTCCGGGATCAAAAACACCGATGATGTCGCCGGCGTACGCCTCCTCGATGATGTGGCGGTTCTCGGCCATCATCTGCTGTGGCGCCGTCAGTCGCATCTTGCGTCCCTCACGCTCATGGATGACCTCCATCCCGGCGTCAAACTTGCCGGAGCAGATCCGCATAAACGCGATACGGTCGCGGTGAGCCTTGTTCATGTTGGCCTGTATTTTAAAGACAAAGGCAGAAAAATCCTCCGAAAACGGACTGACCGTCGTCAACTCCGGCTTTCCGTCCGTCTCGACCACGGCGGTCTCTCCGGACGGCTTGAGCTCGAGCTTCAGCGAGTCTCGGGAAAGCGGCGGTGTGGTCATTTTTAAGAAGTGTTTCAAAAAGTCCTCGACACCGAAGTTGGTCAGCGCCGATCCGAAGAATACGGGGCTGAGCTTACCGGCGCGTACCTGCTCGAGGTCAAACTCGTCGCTCGCGCCGTCCAGCAACTCGATCTCATCCACGAGCGTCTGGTGCAGCAGATCCGTGATCAGCTCGTCCACGCTCGGATCGCCGAGCTTGACCTGGTGGGTCTCGACCTTCTGGCCGTTATCACCGGCGACAAATCGCAGGATCGTCTCCGAGTCACGGTCGTAGACGCCCTTGAAGCTTTTGCCCGAGCCGATGGGCCAGTTGATCGGGCAGGTGTGGATACCCAGGACATTCTCGATCTGGTCGATCAGCTCAAAGGGATCCATCGCCTCACGGTCCATCTTGTTGATAAAGGTAAAAATCGGGATTCCGCGCATCACGCAGACCTTAAAGAGCTTGATCGTCTGCGCCTCGACACCCTTTGACCCGTCGATCACCATCACGGCGGAGTCGGCTGCCATCAGGGTCCGGTAGGTATCCTCCGAGAAGTCCTGATGTCCCGGGGTGTCCAGGATGTTGATGCAATACCCGTCATAGTCAAACTGCATCACGGATGAGGTGACCGAGATACCACGCTCCTTCTCGATCTCCATCCAGTCCGATACCGCATGCTTGGCGGCTTTTCGCCCCTTGACCGAGCCGGCGAGATTGATCGCCCCTCCGTAGAGGAGGAATTTCTCCGTCAGTGTGGTCTTACCGGCATCCGGGTGCGAGATAATGGCGAAAGTACGCCGTTTTTCGATTTCATTTTTCAAATCCGACATTTCTTCTTCTCCTATTACAGACAGATACTGTAGATTATACCATACTTTTTCGTTGTTAGCAAATGTTCTTTCTATAATTTATGTGAAATCGAAATCCGTCTGTTACTATTCACGGCTGTCACTCCCCATTCGGAGAGTACGCGCTTTCAGCGCTCTACTGCTGCTTCGCAGCACTCTCCTTATGTTGGGGAGTGACAGCCTTCAGCCTGAACCACAGATAAAACCACATGTGAATGCAAGCATTCCATGTGGTTTTCCTGTGGTTCAGCCGTGAATAGTAACATCCGTCTTCACTTTCTTCGTGACATTTTCATATATATGGTGTATAATCGGTGTTAAGAACACAAATTCAGCGACGAAAAGGGGACGACCATGGCTAAGAAGAAGAAAAAAGAGAAGAATCCCGAGCAGACCAAACGCCGCGCCTTTCTGGCGGTGGTCTTTATCATACTGCTCGCCTGCGCCATCATCGGAATCAAGCTGATCCAGGGTGGTCTGTGGCTCGGCGTCGTCGTGATCGTCGCCGGGTTTTCGGGGGCGGTGCTGTTTTTCGTGATCAATATGAATCGGTTTAAGATCTATGAGACGGTGAAGGATCGGACGCGGAAGAATGAGGAAAAAGAGGGCGAGAAGCTCGTTGAGGATATGGAGAAGTGCAAGGATCGCATCGCCGCGTTGGATGCGAGGGCCGCGGAGTCAGGTGGGCCCGGGCCTGATGAGGGTAAGTGATAAAAGTATGCTATGCGACGATTAAACTCTGCGTCCCACGGCCTCACATATCGGCCTTAGGGACGCAAGTTTTATCGCCGCGAGAACTATGGAGCAGATATGTTTGATATCCAGGAAGAATTGAAGAAGTTACCAGCGAAGCCGGGCGTGTACCTGATGCACGACGCAGCCGATGAAATCATTTACGTTGGAAAAGCGATCAGCCTGAAAAACCGGGTGCGGCAGTATTTTCAGGAGAGTCGGCAGGTGACGCCGAAGATCGAGAAGATGATCTCTCGGATTGCCTGGTTTGAGTACATCGTGACGGATAGCGAGCTGGAGGCTCTGGTGCTCGAGTGCAACCTGATCAAGGAGCATTCGCCGCGCTACAACACGATGCTGAAGGACGGCAAGTCCTACCCCTATATCAAAGCAACAATACAGGAGCCTTTCCCGAGGCTCTTGTTTTCGCGTCAGGTGAAGCGCGACGGCAACAAGTATTTCGGACCTTTTACCAGCGCGGCAGCGATCCGCGAGGCCATCGAGCTGGTCAACCGCATCTACCACCTGCGCACCTGCAGCCGGAAGCTCAGCGGTGGCACGGCGGCAGAAGCAGGCGGTTCTGCACAGGAGCCTGCGGCGGCAGCTGATGCCCCGGCACAGCAGGCCGCGGGCGCCGCACAACAGGCCGGTCGCCAGGTCCCACTCGACGCAAAAAATCGTCCGTGCCTTTATTACGAGATGGGCCAGTGCGACGCGCCGTGCCAGGGCTGGATCACCGAGGAGGCGTATCGCCGGAACTTCGAGCAGGCGCTCCGCTTCCTCCAGGGCGACACCTCGCAGATCCGCCACGAGCTCGAGGCCAAGATGAAGGATGCCTCCGCGCAGATGGCCTTCGAGGAGGCCGCTGTATACCGCGACCAGCTGGAGAGCATCCGCCGCGTGACGGAACGACAGAAAATCACCTCCGACGAGAACCAGGATCGTGACATCCTGGCGCTGGCCCGCTCCGGAAACGAAGCCGTGATGCAGGTATTTTTCATCCGCAACGGAAAGCTGCTGGGCCGGGAACACTACTATCTCACCGGAGTAGAATTCGAAAAAGACGAAGATGTTATATCTTCTTTTATCAAGCAGATGTATGCCGGGACACCCTACCTGCCGGGTGAGCTCGTGACCGAAAAGGAGTTTTCCGACAGCGAAGCCATCCTGAACTGGCTTTCTGAGAAGAGAGGCCGCCGCGTCCGGGTGACGATCCCGCAGCGCGGACAGAAGGAGCGACTGCTCGAACTGGCCAAGAAAAATGCCTACATGGTACTCACGCAGGACGCCGAAAAGCTGAAGTCCGAGCGTGCCCGTACGCGCGGCGCGATGGACGAGCTGGAGGAGCTGCTCGGGATGCAGGGGCGCCTGCACCGTGTCGAGTCCTACGATATTTCGCATATCAACGGATTTGAGACCGTCGGCTCGATGGTCGTGTTTGATGAGGGAAAAGCAAAGAAAAACGATTACAGAAAGTTCCGCATCCGCTCCGTGACCGGACCGGATGACTACGGCTCGATGGATGAGATGCTCACGAGACGTTTTGAGCACAGCAAACGCGAAGGCCTGTCCGAGACGGACTCCTTTGCACATCTGCCGGATATCATTTTTATGGACGGGGGAAAAGGTCAGGTGCATATCTGCGAGGAGGTGCTCGACCGCCTGCAGATCGATGTTCCGGTCTGCGGCATGGTCAAGGACGATCATCATCGCACGAGAGGGCTGTATTTCCACGATGTCGAGATCCCGATCGATACCCATAGCGAGGGCTTCCACCTGATCACGCGGATCCAGGACGAGACGCACCGCTTCGCGATCGAGTATCACAAGTCGATCCGCAGCAAGGGTCAGACGCACTCGATCCTCGACGATATCCCGGGCATCGGTCCGAAACGCCGCCTGGCGCTGATGCGCGCCTTTGCTTCGCTCGATGAGATATCTCAGGCAAGTGAAGATGCCCTCGCGGAAGTCGAAGGTATGGATCGCAAGTCCGCCCGATCCGTCGCCGATTACTTCAAAAAAATGCGTCCCTAAGGCCGATCTGTGAGGCCGTGGGACGCAGTTTTTTTATTCGTCGTTATCTGATGTCTCCTCAACAGGTCCTGTCTCGGTGGACTCTGTCTCGGTGGTTTGTGACTCGGTGGACTCTGTCTCGGTGGTTTCTGGCTCGGTGGTTTCTGTCTCAGCAGGTTCTGCCTCGTCATCATCCTCCTTGATCGTTCCGTCCGGATTCTTGCGCTTCAGCTTGATGCCGGTCTCCTCTTCAAAGATCTCAACGAACTCCTTGCCGGTGATCGTCTCTTTCTCGATCAGGTGCTCCGCCAACTTCTCGAGAACATCCTTATTCTCCTCGATGATCGACTTCGCTTTATCATGACATTTCTTAAGGATATTTTTAACTTCTTCGTCTACCTCAGCCTCGGTCTGCTCACCGCAGTTGGACACCGGGCGACCGTCCAGATACCGGCTTGTGATCGTCTCCAGCCCCATCATGCCGAAGCGCTCGCTCATGCCGTACTGCGTTACCATCGCACGGGCGATCGAGGTCGCTTTTTCAATATCGTTGGAGGCGCCGGTCGTGATGTCATCGAACTCGACTTCCTCGGCAGCACGCCCACCGAGCAGCCCCGTGATCTGATCCAGGAGCTCGCCCTTTTTCATCAGGTACTTTTCCTCTTCCGGCACCTGCATAACATAGCCGAGCGCTCCCATCGTACGCGGCACGATGGTGATCTTCTGCACCGGCTCGGTATTTTTCAGCATACTCATCACGAGTGCATGTCCGATCTCGTGATGCGCGACGATCCGCTTTTCCTCCTTGCCGAGGATGCGGTCCTTTTTCTCCTTACCGGCCAGCACGACCTCGACTGCCTCGAAAAGATCCTTTTGGCTCACGACCTTACGGCCGTCCTTGACTGCCATGATCGCCGCCTCGTTTACCATATTGGCGAGGTCCGCGCCGACAGCACCTGAGGTGGCGAGTGCGATCTCCTCGAGATCGACCGTCTCATCCATCAGTACGTCGTGCGAATGCACCCTGAGGACATCGATTCGTCCCTTCAGATCCGGCTTCTCCACGATGATCCGTCGGTCAAAACGTCCCGGTCTGAGGAGTGCCTTGTCGAGCACTTCCGGACGGTTTGTCGCACCGAGGATGATGATTCCCTTTGAGGAGTCAAATCCATCCATCTCGGAGAGGAGCTGATTCAGCGTCTGCTCCCGCTCATCGTTTCCGCCGCCGTACTGCGTGTCTCGGCTCTTACCGATCGCATCGATCTCATCGATAAAAATGATACAGGGTGCCATGGACGTCGCCTGCTTGAACAGGTCTCGCACACGGGACGCGCCGACACCGACAAACATCTCCACGAAATCCGACCCGCTCAGTGAGAAAAACGGCACGCCGGCCTCACCGGCCAGGGCCTTGGCGAGCAGGGTTTTACCGGTTCCCGGCGGTCCGACGAGCAGTGCGCCCTTCGGCAGTCTGGCACCGATCTGCTTATACTTCTCGGGATTCTTGAGGAAATCCACCAGCTCCGTCAGGGATTCCTTGGCTTCCTCCTCACCGGCAACATCGGAAAAGCTGACGCCGGTCTTTTTTTCTACGTACATCTTGGCCGTGGACTTGCCGACGCCGCCCATCAGGCCGCCGCCCTTGGTCGCCGAACGCATAAAGAACCACAGCAGCGCCCAGATCCCGAGGATCGGGAGAATGTAGGTCAGCAAAAATTCCCAGATCCCGGAGCTGGAATCACTGATCTCCGCCGAAAACTCGACGTTGTATTTTTCCAGCATATTCTGAACCAGGGTGGTGTCGTTGACATATCCCGTGTAATAGGATACGGCAAAGGCGTTCATCCCGGCCTCTGTTTTCGGCTCGATGTAGATCATATTCGCCTGGAAGGTAACCTTCTGCACCTGGTCTTCCTTCAGCATCTCGATGAACTTGGTGTAGCTGATCTCCTTCTCCGTGCTCTTTTTGATCTCCGAGTTGAGAAACATGATCATGAAGAACGCGAAAAACAGCGCTGCCACGGAGATCAGGATGTTGACCTTCA
>JAZASH010000016.1:0-37351 GCA_036343395.1 Eubacterium sp.
TGGTCTTTTGAGAGAGTTTCTGTTTCCACAGTGTATGTCCTTCCAACATGTAAGAAAGGGATGAAGCCTGATTGGTTCATCCCTTTCTGAGTATTTGTTTTATAATTCGACTTCAGCTAGTCGAGCATCATGATGATGCTGAGTCGGAGCCGTTAGTAACCTCGAATGTTCCGTCAAGGTACTTACAAGCCTCGCCGGTACATTTGCCAGTTGTTTTACTAATTGCAACTTTGATCAATTTTTTCGAAACATCATACTTAAGAACGATAAAGTTATTACCGGAGTTAGAGGCAGCATCAGACTCGCACTTTCCAGCGCCCTCAGCGACGGTGTCATAAATTGATTTTTTGATCTTAGACCATTCGTCTTTACCGGCAATGGCATCACCGTTAACTCCGTCCTTTGTGGTACCAAGGTTAAACTCACCGCTTCCAGTTGCCTTGCATGTTGCAACAGCCGCATTTGCTGCACTTGCGATAGAGTCAAGTGCCTGGATATCCTTAGACTCTCTGGATCTCTGGATGTTCGGAAGAACGGCCAGTGCAATGACACCGATCAAGATAGCCATGATGGCAATTACGATGATCAGCTCGACAAGTGAGAAGCCCTCTCTCTCGCCTGCTAAATACTTCTGAATTTTCTTTTTCATAGTATTCTCTCCTTTGCTTTCCCGCCTCACGTAGCGGGGTATTTTTTTTCGGGCATCCCAGCCTGCCCGATTGGCTTCCTTGCTTGTCTCACACCGGAACCCCTTCATACGCTTCCTGAGACTCACAATTTCTCTGAGTCTTATTCTAACATAATCGTGGTTGGATTGCAAGAGTAAATTTACAATTTGTTTACATTTTTTTCACAAATCGTCTACAAATGGCGAAAATACGCGAAAGTTTCTTCTAACTTTTTTTCGCTCCGCCCTCTCCCGCAACTCCAATTCTTCATATTAATAATCACATATCCAAAACAAGGGCGACAGCACGCTGTCGCCCTCGCATCCTATTCCATTTCGTACATCAAACGTTTCCTGCGTTCTCGTAGATACCCAGCATCGGCATCATTACCGCACCGATGATACCACCGACGAGTACGGCCAGCACGATGATGATCGCCGGCTCCATCGCCGTTGTAAGGTTCTTGGTTACCTCTTCGGTCTCGTCCTCGTAGTACTGAGCTACCTTATCGAGCATCTGCTCCGTAGTACCGGTTTCCTCACCGATCTTGGTCATATGATAGACCATCGGCGGGAAAATACCACCCATCTCAAGCGGCTCAGACAGCGGCACACCCTGCATAACCTCGTCCTTCGCATCGTAGATCGACTGACGGATCACACGGTTCGGGATGACATCCGCTACGATATCCAGTGCCTCGACGATCGGGACACCGGAGGTGATCAGTGTTGCCATCGTCATCGCAAACTTCGAAGAGTTTGACTTGATGGAGAAATCCTTGATCAGAGGCAGCTTCAGGATGATCTTACTGTTGGTCTTCTTACCGCTCTCGGTATTTTTAAACCACATGATCAGTACAAATATCAGGATCAAACCTCCGATTACCCATACCAGGTTACCGGTGATAAAATCACTCATCGCCATAACGGCCTGTGTCAGCCACGGAAGCTCCATATCCATCTGCTCAAACGAATCCGCGAAGTTCGGGATGACCGTCGTCATCAGGATGATGATAACCGCGATCGCTACGACCAGCACGACGATCGGGTAGATCATTGCCGAGCGGACCATCGAGGTCAGCTTCAGGTCTTTATCAAACTGCTTGCAGACACGCTCGAAAGCGACCTCCAGGTTACCGGTTGCCTCACCGGCCTTAACCATGTGGATCAGAAGCTCCGGGAAAACCTTTCCCTCGGCTGCCATCGCATCCGCGAGCGTATCACCCTTCTGCACCGCTACCATAACGTTAAACAACGACGTGCGGAGCGCTTTATTCTGAGTCTGCTCCTGTACCATCTGCAATCCGTCGATAACCGTTACACCGGCTACCAGGATCGAGTGGAACTGACGGCAGAACACCGTAATATCCTTTTTCTTGACCGGATTACCGATCGTGACATTCCACTTGGCATCGGAGACGGATGTTGACTCCTTGATGGAGAGAACGATACTGCCGTCGCCCTTGAGTTTGGTCGTCGCAGCGTCGATGCTCACCGCATCCATCACGCCCTTTTTCTCCTTGCCGTATTTGTCTGTGATCATATACTTATACTTAGCCACAGATTACTCCTCCTTTCGCGTTTTACTGCGAGAATTATACCAGTCTCCTGGTCACATAATTGCGATCCTGCGCGTAGGAAAGCGCATTCTCCTTGGTGATCTGACGACGCATGCACAGATCGATCAGCGCATCGTCCATCATGATCATACCGTCGGCTTTACTTGTCTGTATGATTGACGGAATCTGGTGAGATTTACCCTCACGGATCAGGTTCCGGATCGCACTGTTGGAGTACATCAGCTCGAAGGCCGCTACTCGTCCTTTGTGGTCGAGCGTCGGGATCAGCTGCTGAGAAATAACCGCCTCGAGCAGCGTCGCGATCTGCAGACGGATCTGCGCCTGCTGATGGGTCGGGAACACGTCGATGATACGGTCGATCGTCGGTACCGCACCGATCGTATGCAGGGTCGAGAACACGAGGTGTCCGGTCTCGGCTGCGGTGATGGCGGTCGCGATCGTATCGAGGTCACGCATCTCTCCTACCAGGATGATATCCGGATCCTCTCGGAGTGCCGCACGGAGCGCCCCCGCATAGGACTGAGTATCGATCCCGACCTCTCGCTGGTTAACGATCGACTTTGCATGACTGTGCAGGTACTCGATCGGGTCCTCCAGCGTGATGATATGGTGGTTGTAGTTCTGGTTGATCTCGTTGATGACGGACGCCAGGGTCGTGGACTTACCACTACCGGTCGGCCCCGTAACGAGTACCAGTCCTCTCTTCTTCGTCGTAAGATCCTTTACCGATCGCGGCAGGCCCAGAGCCTCCGGCGTCGGGATCTCGGTGTTTACGAGACGGATAACAAATGCCATCGTACCACGCTGTTTAAAAATATTCACACGGTAACGACCGACACCGCGGATCGCGTAGGAAAAATCCACCTCTCCGTCCTCGTTGAACTTATCCACGAGACGTCCCGGGATCATCTGCTCAACCAGAGCCTTAGAGTCGGCCGGGAGCACCTTGTCATGGGAAATCTCGATCAGTTCGCCGTTAAGACGGCATTTGGGCGGAATACCCGTCGTGACGTGCAAGTCCGACGCACCTATCCCTCTCGCTTGTTTCAGTAATTCATCAATTTGAAAAGCCACGAGTAACTCCTCCTAAAAATTATTCGGTTGCTATTCTTTCCACCTCGTTAATGGTGGTAATCCCCTTCAATACCAGTTTCGCTGCACCCATACGCAGCGTCGTCAAGCCTTCCTCAAGAGCTACCTTCTGGATCTCATCGGCGTTTCCACCGGATGATACGATCCGTCGGATCGCCGGTGTCACCGGCATGATCTCGTAGACACCGATACGTCCTTTATATCCGGTACCGTTGCAGGCCGCACAGCCGGCAGCCTCATAGATAACCGGTTTTGACTCACCGCGGATGCGGAGTCTCAGTTTATCGTCATCATTTAACTCATGTCCGACACGGCACTTCGTACACAGACGACGTACCAGTCGCTGAGCGATGATACCAACCACAGAATCGGCGATCAGGTACGGCTCTACGCCCATGTCCTCGAGACGGGTGATGGTCGATGCTGCGGAGTTAGTATGCAGCGTACTTACCACAAGGTGTCCGGTGATAGCGGCCTTTACCGCGATACCGGCGGTCTCACCGTCTCGGATCTCTCCGATCATGATGATATCCGGGTCCTGTCGGAGGATGGATCGGAGGGCTGCCGCGAAGGTCAGTCCTGCTTTATCGTTGGTCTGTACCTGGTTGATACCGTCGACGTTCGCCTCTACCGGGTCCTCGACGGTGATGATATTAACGGTACCCTGATTCAACTCGGAAAGCACCGTATACAGCGTGGTCGACTTACCACTACCGGTCGGTCCCGTTACCAGGATGATACCATTCGGGTGAGCGATCAACTCATTAAACTTCTTCATCTCATCATCCGGGAAACCGAGGTCCTTTTTATCTCGTGTGAGGGCCTTTTTCTCCGCGAGTCGCATAACGACCTTCTCGCCGTAGACCGTCGGAAGCGTCGATACACGGATATCGTACTCGATACGGTTTACGATGTGGGTCATACGACCGTCCTGCGGGATACGTTTCTCAGAGATGTTCAGTCCGGATATGATCTTGATACGGGCCACGATCGCGGGCAACAGGTCGATCTCATAGTGCATCATCTCCTGCATGACACCGTCGATACGATAGCGGACACGTACCATTTCTTCCATAGGCTCGATATGAATATCGGATGCGCGTTCGTTGGCTGCCTGGTCAACGATTTTGTTTACCAGGATAACGATCGGGGAGGACTCGACTTCCTCGTTGCCATCCTCCTGCTCTTTACGCATCTCCTCCTGGCGCTTGCGTCGCTCCTCTGCGTAGGAACCGGCCATCTCGGCCACACGCTCGCTGCCGTAGTAACGCTCGATACCGAAGTTGATGTCGCTCGGTGTCGCTACCATCGGCTCGATCTGGAGGTTCGTTACGATACCGATGTCGTCCATCGCGATGATGTTCATCGGATCCTCCATAGCGACATAGAGGATGTTCGAGTTCATCTCGTCGAACATGATCGGCATTACGTTGTATTTACGGACGATGTTCTCCGGGAGAGTCATGATGACTTCCTTGGGGATCTTCGCCTCACGGACACGGGCGATGGGCAGTCCCAGCTGCGTATGCATCGCCTGCATAACCTCTTCTTCATCTGTCATCCCCAGCTCGATCAGCACCTGACCGAGACGGGATCCCATCTCACGCTGTTTTTTCAGCGCCTCCTTTAACTGTTCCTCGCTGATGACGCCTGCATCGACGAGCAAATCTCCCAGCCGTTTCTTATTACGGATCATCGGCATAAGTCCGCGTCCTCCTTGCAAAAATAATCACATACCCCTACGTATTACGCTTTTTCGGCTTCTGCCTCTGCTTTTTTGTTTTTGCGCTTACGCAGTTTGATACCGATCGCAATCCCGATTGCTGCTACTGCACCAAACATCGCCAGACGGATCAGATAATACACAGCTGCCTGCCAGATCTCAGCATCTCCCATGGTTGTTAC
Source organism: Eubacterium sp. (assembly GCA_036343395.1). Lineage (GTDB taxonomy): Bacteria > Bacillota > Clostridia > Lachnospirales > Lachnospiraceae > Eubacterium_F. The sequence continues at coordinate 5,245 of JAZASH010000016.1, forward strand.
CTCCCTTTTCAGCGGCGACGATTCGCCAACTCTTTTGTGATGTCCTGCCAGGTCAGCCCCCGCTCGGCCATCAGCACCATCATATGATACAGAAAATCGGCCATCTCGTAGACAAGCTCATCGTTCTCCGGATTTTTCGCCGCGATGATGATCTCCGAGGCTTCCTCGCCGCATTTTTTCAGTATCTTGTCGATTCCCTTTGTGAACAGATAGTTGGTATAGGAGCCCTCTTTCGGGTTCTCCTTACGGTTTACGATGACATCGAAGTCCTCTTTCAGGATGGTGAGAGGGTTCGTGTCGATGTAGTCCCGCTTCGCCAGCTCTGTGAAAAAGCAACTGTACTCACCGGTGTGGCACGCTGCACCGACCTGATGAACCTTGGCCAGGATCGTGTCGCTGTCGCAGTCCAGATGCAGTTCCTTGACATATTGATAATGTCCCGAGGTGTCCCCCTTGCACCAGAGCTCGTTACGGCTGCGGCTGAAGTACGTCATCTTGCCGGTCGCCAGGGTCTGGTTGTAGGACTCTTCATTCATGTACGCCATCATCAGCACTTCGCCGGTCCGGTAATCCTGTGTGATGCACGGGATCAGGCCTTTATCATCGGTCTTGAACTCGGAAAAGGGCTTGCTGCTGGCAAATGTATTCACGTCGATGCCGGCATTTTTCAGGTTATTTTTCACCTTGTAAATGCTCTTGTCTTCGTAATAGTTTGTCGAAACAGCCGTTACGCGCGGCAGCTCCATCAGCTCGACTAAGTCGTTGCGCAGGAGTGAGTCGCGGATCACGACGTCTTTACCGCAGGCGAGGATCCTCTTTGGCAGGGTGCCACCAAGGTCAACGTGCTTCAGCAGGAGTGTGTCGACCGGGAACGGGATCTGCTCGAAGGCCTCGTTCCCGTCGATCTCGATGAGGATGCGGTCGGTACCAAAGCGTCCTACCGCCTCGTCGAGGACTGCCTTGCTCGGCATGATATCGTACTTGATCACGACGCGTGACGCGCCGGTGTAGAAAGCTTTTTTGACGTCCTCAAACCGGTTGACATACATACCGATCACGAACGGTATGTCAATCTCCTTTTCCAGACGCTTCATCGTCTGCAGGAACTCCTCGCGGTCTGACTCCATCTTGGAATAATTATAGATAAACAGCTCATCCGCGCCGGCAAAGCCGTACTGCTCTGCGCGCTGGATCACTTTATTGGCAAACTCACTCTCCGCGTTGATAAACGGGACCAGCTTTTTATATGTCTTCTTATCCGCCATCTTACAGCACCCCTTTCGTTGACAGTACACCCTGGATCCGCGGGTCTGTCTTTGTCGCCATGTCCAGAGCCTTTGCAAAGGCTTTGAACATCGCCTCGACGATGTGGTGCGTATTCTCTCCGGCTAACTGCTTGATGTGGAGGTTGATCCGGGCGCCGTTCACGAAGCCCTGGAAAAACTCCTTTACCGTCTCGGTCTCCATCGTACCGAGCGTCGGGGCGCCAAGCTCTGCCTCAAAGGAAAAATACGGGCGTCCCGAGAAATCGAGACTGGCGAGTACCAGTGCGTCATCCATCGGCAGGATGAAGTATCCGTATCTCGCGATCCCCTCTTTATCATCCAATGCTTTTAAAAACGCCTCTCCCAGCGCGATCCCGGTATCTTCGACCGTGTGATGCGCGTCGACCTCGATGTCCCCGTCCACGCGGAGCAGCAGGTCGAAAAGTCCGTGCTTAGCGAATCCCTCGAGCATGTGGTTGAAAAATCCGATCCCGGTGTCGATATCGTAGTTCCCGCGACCGTCTATATTCAACTCCAGCGAGATCTCTGTTTCCTTTGTATCCCGCTCCAGGCTTGCCACACGCTTCATAATGATCTCCTTGCACACAAAAAAGAGTATATGTTCCCACACATAGAAACATTATACTCTTTTTTCAATAAAAAATCAAGAAAATAGTGTTATTTTTTGTTATTTTTTGATATCCACGCGTCGTAAAGGTCAGGTCTTCTCTCGCGCGTGCGCTCTAAGGACTGCTCAAGCCGCCATTTTTCGACGTTTGCGTGGTGTCCTGAGAGCAGGATTTCCGGTACGCTTTTATCATGGAACACCTCGGGTCTCGTGTACTGCGGGTACTCGAGCAGGCCGTTTCCAAAGCTGTCGGTGTCCGCGGAGTCCTCGTTGTGCAGGACGCCGGGGATATGTCTGGCGATCGCATCCATCATGACCATCGCCGGGAGCTCGCCGCCCGTCAGCACGTAGTCGCCGATCGATACGTCCTCGGTGCCGATCTCCTCGAGCACTCTCTCATCGATCCCCTCGTAGTGACCGCAGAGAAAAATGAGGTCTTCTCGTGTGGCGTAGTCTTTGGCCAGGGTTTGGTTAAAGACCTTCCCCTGCGGGGTCAGGTGGATCACCGGGACCTTATGGCCGGCTTCGCTGCAGATAGCCTCGTAGCAGCGCCATACGGGCTCTGCCTCCATCACCATGCCGGCGCCGCCACCGTAGGGGTAGTCATCGACGCGGGTGTGGCGGTCGAGGGTGTAGTCGCGGATATTTTTCACCGTGAGAGTGACATGTCCGGCAGCGCGGGCGCGGCCGAGGATCGACTCGCCCATGACGGCTTCGATCATATCAGGAAACAAGGTCATGACGTAATATTTCATTCCATCAGTCCCTCCATGATGTGTGCATTGACACGGCGATTCGCGATGTCTACCGAGAGAATGCAATCGTCTATTACCGGGAATAATACCTCTTTACCGTCGGTTGTTTTTATAACAAAAACAGGGTTGGCACCGGTTTCGAGAACGTCGGTAACCTCACCGATTTCGTTTTCATCCTCATCGTAGACCTTGCATCCGGGGACGTCGTAGAGAAAGTATTCGCCCTCTTCGAGCTCGATAGCCTGGTCGCGTGTGACCATCAGATCACAGTTATGATAGGCCTCTACATCCTCGATGCGGTCGTATTCCTTGAATTTCAGTATGACTTGATTTTTAAAGTATTTCACTCCGGTGACGTGAAGCGTCAGGACGTCTTTTTTTGTCACCAGATAGACCTCGTCACAGTCTTTGAAACGCTCCGGATCGGAGGTGGTCGGGTAGACCTTGACCTCCCCCTTGAGTCCGTGCGGTTTTGTCACGACGCCGATGCGTAGCATGTCGTCGATATTCATTTGATATCCACCATGATTTTTTTGTCGGTCTTGACGCCGCCGGCTGCGCGTACGACCGTACGGATAGCCTTAGCGATGCGTCCCTGCTTGCCGATTACCTTACCCATGTCATCCGGTGCCACGGTGAGGTTAAGGGTGATCTGACGATCGTCTTCCTCCTCCGTAACGACAACTGCAGCAGGCTCATCAACAAGTGACTTCGCAATCACTTCTACCAGTTCTTTCATTCTTAGAACCCTCCATCTATTCAGTTAATGCCTGCCTGCTTGAAAAGGCGTGCAACAACGTCCGTCGGACGAGCACCATTCGAGAGCCACTTCTTAGCTGCTTCCTCATCAATTTTAACCTCAGCCGGCTCCTGATTCGGATCATAGGTTCCGATCTCAGCGATGTTTTTGCCGTCGCGCGGAGATCTCTCATCTGCCACTACGATACGATAGAACGGAGTTCTTTTCTTTCCGAGTCTCTTCAAACGAATCTTTACCATTTTTCTTTCCTCCTAAAAATGTTTGGTTGATTAATAATACTATATGCTTAAGATGTTTTCACATCATACAGCCGTTAAAACGGGAATTTCATGCCGCCGCCGGGGAATCCGCCGCGACGCTTTTTGCCCTTGCCGCCCATCATGCCGGACATCTGCTTCATCATTTTTTTGCTCTGCTCGAACTGCTTCATCAGGCGATTTACCTCGCTGATATCCACACCGGCGCCGGCCGCGATACGTTTTTTACGCGACGGATTGATGATGTCCGGATGGGATCTCTCCTTTTTTGTCATCGAGTAGATAATGGCTTCCGTGCCTTTCAGCGCGTCGTCATCGATCTCGAGATCCTTTGGCAGTCCCATGCCCGGGAGCATTTTTAAGATACTGGACAGGCCGCCCATATTTTTCATCTGCTGCATCTGCGCGAGGAAGTCGTTAAAGTCGAATTCGGCTTTTTTGAACTTCCGCGCCATCTCGGCCGCCTGCTCCTCATCGATCTCGGCTTCTGCCTTCTCAATCAGGGTGAGCACGTCGCCCATGCCGAGGATTCGTGATGCCATACGATCCGGATAAAACTGCTCGAGGTCGGATAATTTTTCTCCCATACCGACGTAGTAAATCGGCTTGCCGGTGACCGCGCGGATCGAGAGCGCCGCACCGCCTCGGGTGTCCGAATCGAGCTTCGTGAGGATGACACCGTCGATCGACAGCTTTTCGTCGAAGGTTGACGCCACGTTGACGGCGTCCTGACCGGTCATCGCATCGACCACGAGGATCGTTTTGTGTATATCCACCTCGCTTTGGATCTTCTGCAGCTCGCCCATCATCTCTTCATCGATGTGAAGACGACCGGCTGTATCGAGGATCACGAGGTTGTTACCGTTTTGCTTTGCGTGCTCCATCGCCGCTTTGGCGATGTCCACGGGTGAGTGGTTGGTGCCCATCGCAAATACGGGCACACCCTGCTTCTCTCCGTTTCGCTGCAGCTGATCGATCGCTGCCGGACGGTAGACGTCGCAGGCTACGAGGAGGGGGCGCTTGCCCTGGGCTTTAAACTTGCCGGCGAGCTTCGCGACCGTGGTCGTTTTACCGGCACCCTGCAGACCGCACATCATCAGCACGGTGGTGGCGTTGCCCGGTTTCAGGTCGAGCTCGACGGTCTCGCCGCCCATCATGGCGACCATCTCTTCGTTTACGTATTTGATGACGGTCTGACCGGGCGTGAGGGAGTTTAATACGTCCTCGCCGGTGGCCTTAGCCTGGACCGCCTTGGTGAAGTCTTTGACGACTTTGAAGTTGACGTCCGCCTCGAGGAGAGCCATTTTGACTTCCTTCAGGGCGACTTTTACATCGTCCTCGGTGAGACGTCCTTTGCTGCGGAGTCCCTTAAAGACGTTTTGCAGTTTTTCGGATAAGCTGTCAAAAGCCATGCGGGCCTCCTTTCAACGCGGCAGCTCGTGATCCTCACGGTGTCAGCTCCGACCCGTACCGGACCCGATGCGAGCGCACGCACTATCATAATAGATCTCTAATTTCCTGTATATGTTGATCGAGTATCGTCAGTATTTTTTCATGTTGTGACTCGCCGGTCTGTTGGCTCCGGAGACTCGACGTCGCTTGCTCCATATCATCGAGATGCCTCTCGATCGCGGTAGTGCGCTCGATGATCCCCAGGCGTTCTTCATACTCGCGGAGCTTTTTCCGAGAGCGGTTGATCGTGTCGTACACGCCCTGCCTGGTCATCCCCTGCTCCTCAGCGATCTCGCTCAGGGACAGATTGTCAAGCACATATGCTTCAAAAATATCCCGCTGGCCATCCTTTAGCAGATTCCCGTAGGTGTCGTAGAGAGCGGCAAGCTCCGCCAGCTCCTCGGGTGTGGTCAGCGATCTTTCGTTCTTTACCGATGCTTTCATGCATACCCCCATACAGTGGCTGATTATAACTTAAAACGCGCCGGGTGTCAAGTATTTTTTTTGACACCCGGCACCACCGGTTTTTCTTTGACTGGCACGCGCCTCTACTGCCCGCGCTTCCTCAGCAGCAAAACACCTACACTTGCCATCACCAGGCCGAAGCCGCCGACGATCAGCATGTCGCTCAGACTCAGCACATCATCCGCGAGGAACGGCAGATACGTCCGGATAAACTCCGGGAAAAACATACTGATGACCGCGATGGAATTATTCAGCCAATGCACGACCATACCCGGGAAAATACTGCCCGTCCGGCACACGATGTACGCGAGCGTCGCGCCAAACAGCGCCGTCGTCGGGAAGCGCACCAGGCTGGTGTGATAGATCCCGAAAAATACCCCCACACCGATGATCGATACCCACATCGGATAGCGCTCGCGGAAAGCCGACAGGACGTATCCGCGGAAAAGCATCTCCTCGCAGATGGCGGGGCAGACGCTGACGACAACCCACACCCACAGAGCCGGACCGTTAAAGAGGTCCGTCAGCTGCGTGGATACGGATGTACCCTCCTCCGGGAAGAGCTGAATCATCAGGCTGGCGAACACCATGCCGATGCCGATCATACCGATGCCGAGGAGGAGTCCGCCGCCCCAGGCACGGAGCCGGCCAGTGGGGCGCGAAGCGGCAGCCTGTCCTGTGCCGTCCGGCGCTGCTGCCGGGTGCTGCGCGACACCATCCGCCGGTGCCTGCTGTGGCTGCACGCATGGTGCGCGAAAACTAAACGTCTTACCGAGGCTCTTCTTCGAGTATGCGGCCATCGCGAGCGGGAGTGCCACGAGGACCACCTGTGACATCGCGACGCCGTTCAGGCCGTAGTGCGTCTGCAGGAGTCCGCCGACATAAACGAGCAGCAAAAAGCCTACCATCACGACAAACCATCCGTCACCGGAACTCGGCACGCCACCCTTTTTCATGTTCGAGCGTCGCTCGAGGAGCGCCAACCCATGTCGACCCTCATCAAAAAGAATCGCCTCGCTCTTATACATCTTGCCGAGCAGCAGGATCACGAGTCCCGTGTACACCGCCGTCGACGCGATCACGATCAGGACCAGCTCGAGGTCGACCTTAAACAAGAGGAGATTTTTGATCAGGAGGCAGACGTTCGCCACCGGGATCATCGCCACCGACCGGTCAAAATCAATGTTCGGGATGAAGCCGATATACCCCGTCAGCATCACGACGATCATCACCGGCGACATGTACGTGTTCGCCTCCTTATACGTTTTGGCAAAGCACGTCACGCACATCGAGATCGCCGTCAGGAAAAGACTCAGCACGATCAGCACCGGGAGCGCGATCGCGATAGCCGGTAAAAATGTTCCGACGTTGATACCGCCCAGATCGACCTGTCCGCTCGCGGCAACGAGGTTCAGCATGTAGGCTCCGAGGCCCGCCATCGAGGCGATGGAAAGGAGCGTCGTGATCAGTCCGACCAGCGCCACGGAAAGAAACTTCGACACGATGATCTGCGAGTTGGTCACCGGCATCATCAGGAGTGTTTCGAGCGTCCCTCTCTCCTTCTCTCCGGTTGTCGCGTCGATCGCCGGCGTGAAGACACCGACCAAAAGCGAGATGATCATCATAAACGGGATGATCGTCCCGAGGAAGTAGCCGAGTGACTGCTCGGAGGTCGCGGTGTCGGTTTTCTCGAGGGAGACAGGGTTCAGGACCTGCTCGGCGTCGAGGCCGTTTGCCTCGAGGTTCTCGACGATGAGGTCGTACTTGACGTCGGAGATTGCCGTCTCGATGAGGCTCTCCGCGTAGGCCGAGTTGGTTACCGACGAATTGTAGTAGCTGGTGTACCGCCCGCCCTCAAAGCGCACGTAGACATCAATCGAGCCTTCCTGAAGCGCTGCTGCGATCTGCTGCCGCGCCATGCCATCTGCGCCATCTGCCGTGCCCACACTGCCCCGGCCTGCGTTGCCTGCCGCACTGTCTGCTTCCGCAACACGGCCGGCCTCTGACGCATCGTCTGTACTCTCCTGCCCGGCACCGGCTGCAGCCCTGGCTTCTGTGATAGCGGCAAAGTCATCGGTGTTAAAGAACATTATCTCGTACGTCGCCTTGTCCCGGTTGTCCTCGCGGCGGAGCTCCTTCAGCTGCTCCTCCAGGCGCGTGTCCTCCACACCATCCAGCACGACATGATACGTCTGCACGCCCACACCGGTCTGCATCATACTCACGATAAAAAACGCCACGACAAAAATCAGCGGATACAAAACAACAGGAACAAAGAACATCATCAGCACCGACTTGCGGTCGCGAAAAATGTCCTTCATTTCTTTTCTGAAAAGAATCTGTATCATGCGTTTACTGCTCACCGATTTCATACGTATGCCATCCTCTCTCCCCACATTTTTAAACTGGAGAAAAATGCGTCTCGCATCGAGTCACTATGTGTGCTCTCTATCAGGTGCGACGGCGTATCCTCGCATATGATCTTCCCCTTATCCAACAGGAGAACCCGGTCGCACAGATACTGCGCTTCCTCCATGTAATGGGTGGAATACAGGATTGTTTTGCCGCGGTCTTTTTCTTTTTTCATAAAATCAATAATGCCCGTACTGCTGATGACATCGAGTCCCAGCGTCGGTTCATCAAAAATGTAAATCTCCGGATCGTGGATGAGGCACCGCGCGATCTGCGCACGCTGCATCTGGCCCGTGGAGAGCTTCGCCACGCGGTTGTCGATGAACTCCGCCAGGTCGAGGACCTCTGTCAGAGCCTGCGTCCGCTCCTCGATCTGCTGCTCGGTCATCCCGTAGGTCTCGCCAAAAAGGCGCATGGTCTCGCGCACCGAAAAGCGCTCGTACAGCTTGGTGTTTGCCGACAGGTAACCAAGATGCCGCCGGATCTCAATGGCCGTCTTCAGATGTACACCAGCACATGCCACATCCGCAACTGTGTCCGCACCACCGTCCTCAGCCTCTGTGCCGGCCTCCGCCACGTGTCCACCTGCCGCGTTGCCATCTTCAGGAATAGTTACTGTGATCTCACCGGAGGTGGGTGTCATCAGCGTCGCGAGCATACGAAGAAGAGTCGTCTTCCCGGCACCGTTCGGCCCGAGGATCCCGACCAGTTCACCGTCAGCGACTGTCAGCGACATATCATCCACGGCGTTAAACTCTTCCTTCTTCTTTTTGTCCACCTGCCTGGTAAAGGTCTTCACCAGATGCTCCGCTCGTATCATCACACTCTCCTTACTCACACAGTCACACCGCGCCACAGCACCACACACAGCACCGCGCCACACAGCACCGCGCCACAGCACGCACCGCACACCGCACCACAGCACGCACCGCACCACACACAGCACAGCACGCACCGCAGCACGCACCGCACAGCACGCACACAGCACCGCGCCACAGCACACACACCGCACCACAGCACCGCACACACGCACAGCACGGCACACAGTCACACCGCGCCGCGCCACAGCACGCACACCGCGCCACAGCACGCACCACACACATCCCGGCATTAGTCAAAACGAGTCCCGCTTTCACGAGACTCGTTTTATTATCCTATCATTTGTCCGTCACAGACGAAACCGTCACGCATCCTTTGCAGTAAAAGCAAGTGTCTGAGTAGCTGCCGGATCGATCGTAAAATTATAGTCCTTGTCGATCGTTACATCCGAAATGATGTATTTCGGATTGCTCTCCTCGCCGAGGGTGTATCTCTCCTCAATGATAACACGCAGCTTATAAGAGCCATCTGAGAGAAGCTGCTTAGCGATCTTAGCGATCGGAGTGTACTCCGTACCCTCAACATAATTGCTCTGTGCAATGAGCTGATCGCGAAGCAGATTTGCCTCCGGCTTAGTGATAACCATCTCATCACGCGGGAACTCTTCAAAACCGCCAACTACGATCTCTTCCGTCGGAATGGAGAATTTACCTTCGTCTGTTTCTACACAATCCTCGAGCTTAACCACATCACCATTCTCACTGATCTGAACAACTGCGTAATTAGTCGTCGGATGTGCCGTTGTTGCTCTGAGCTTTACGAGGAAACGATAATAGCTAATTCCATCCGATGTACGTTTTACACCGAGACGGCAAACAGCCTCATACTCTACGCCGACAACTTCCTGGTAAGCGCCGGCAAGCAGTGCAGCGTAACCATCGTCAATCTCCGGTGAACCAGCGAAATCCACCCATTCATCAATCGGCATATCTTCCGGCTCGTCTGACTCCGGATCCTCGATAATCAGAACCTTTGCCTTCAATGTATAAACCTTGTTCTTTTTCTTTGTCTTCTTGGTCGTAACCTTAGCAGTGATCTTAGCTGAACCGTAATCCTTACCGGTTACACGACCTGTCACTTTGTCATACTTCTTAACGGTAGCAATTTTCTTGTTGCTTGAAGACCACTTTACAGACTTGATCTTGTAGCTACCCTTCTTGACGATCAGGTCAGCCTTGGTGTCCTTAATGATCTGTACTTCTTTTGCTGTGGTGCCCTTGTAGTTGATCACCGGCTTCTTCACCTTAGCCTCCGACTTAACTGCCGGGCTTACGCTGAGTGCCATAGCAACTGCCAATGAGACAGCAGCCATTTTCTTTACTGTTCTTTTGATTGATACTCTCATGTTTCCCTCCATTCCGGGTTCTTTCCCCAATCTTTGGTACGTTACATGCTTTACATTATAACACATTTTCTGAAAAATGCAACCATGTTCGAAAGTAAAACGTCCCTGCCGCCGCCAAAACAGGGATGAATATAATAGAAATCGCCCCTTACCGTGACCTATCCGCGGTAAAGGGCGTTAGTTTGATGCGATCCGGGATGCATCAGTCCCACATCTGAAGTTGTCTGGCATGGTATCCTCCTCATGCTCCTATGATGGTTGACAGTTACCTTGGTAGCGGATGTCCTTCCATGATGCTCCACTCGGCTACCTTGCAGATTGTTTCTCAGGCTCTGTAATCAGCGATTGTACTCAACCGGTAGATGAATGCGTTTGCTCGGGCGTCATACTGGTTCATGCCCTCCATCTTCTTGAGTTTCTCCTCAGGTGCCTTCTTGCCGTCCTTCGAGGTCTTATCTTTTCTCTTGGTCAGTTCATTCTCCAGTATCGATGCAAAAGCTCCACCGCCACCGCCTGACTCTTCCTCGCTGTATTTGCTTGCCTTAACAATCTGGTTTACGGGTGTTACGTCCTTATTGGGAAATACCCTGATAAAATCTTCTGCCATAACGATCTCCTCCTTGAGCTCATTTGCACAGTTTCAATGGATATCCATCGGTTTCCGGTAAAACTCATTGTCATGGAAGCCTCCAAGGCTCCCTGTGATTGACGCCAAATCCTTTTGACAAATCTATCAACGTTCTACCTTTCACCTATAATATCGACACACCCCCTCCCGTACTTTACCCCTTTTTTTCAGAAAAATCGCCGCAAACTCGCCACTCTCACCCGATTTCTTGATATTATTTATCATCACAAAAACACTCTCCTCATCCCCCCGGCCCTCCAATCGGTGTCCGCCCCGCAACACGCGCCAACAAAAAACGAGATGCTCCCACATCTCGTCCAAAAACACTTGATCAAACTTAACCAAAAAAAATTATGCCTGATGCCTCACAATCCGATAATCCCCCTCATCACCGCCAGCCTGAAAATACGGGCACTTGCTCGGCTTGCTCATCAAAAACCGTGCATACTCATCCTCATCGATCTCGACTTCACAGGACTCGTCTCCATCCTCATCGACATATAAAAAAACGCAATACTCACACTCAGGCATCACTTCATCCTCCAAAAAGGAGCATTCGGACTATGTATTCGGTGAGGGACCTTTGCGAACGCCGGTGCGCAGCGTGGGTCTTTTCCACGCGTGCACCGCTGCGTTCGGAAATGGCGCAAGCGCAGTCCCTCACGAATACATAACCGAATGCTCCGTTTAGCTAAATCAAACCGGATACACCTTATTATCCGTATCCGCTATCGTCGGATCCACCTTGGTCCGCTGCGTCTCTCTATACTTAAAGAACTCCGTAGCTACCTGCGGGAACAACGCATACGACAGCACATCCTCATCCTGCTGCTTGTACTCCTTCATCTCCTCCTCGAGCTTCGCCAGCTGCGGCTCGATCAGATCTGCAGGACGACAGGTAATCGGCTCCACATCGCCGATACACTTCTTCTGAACCTCCGGATCAAACGGCTTTACCGTCTGTCCAAACTCACCGGACAGAATCTTTTTCGACTCCTTGGTCACCATCTTATAACGCTCACCGGTTACCACATTCAGCACAGCCTGCGTACCCACGATCTGAGACGACGGGGTAACGAGCGGCGGATCACCGAAGTCCTTACGCACTCTCGGAACCTCCTCGAGCACCTCACGGAACTTATCCTCCGCACCCATCTCTTTCAGCTGTGAAACCAGGTTCGAAAGCATACCACCCGGCACCTGATAACGAAGTGTATTGATATTCACACCGAGCACCTTGGTCGAAAGAAGCCCGCTCTCAAGCGCCTCCTCACGCATCGGACGGAAATAATCCGCGATCTCGGACAACAGCTCCTGATCGAATCCCGGATCATACGGCGTACCCTTGAACGCCTCTGCCATAACCTCGGTCGCCGGCTGCGACGTACCGAGTGCAAAAGGACTCATCGCCGTATCGATGATATCACAACCTGCCTCAACTGCCTTCAAATAGGTCATCGAAGCCACACCGGACGTATAATGCGTATGCAGGTCGATCGGAAGCCCGGTCGCCTCCTTCAGCGCGCTAACCAGCTCAGACGCCTTATACGGCGTAAGCAGACCGGCCATATCCTTGATACACAGGGACTTCGCGCCCATATCCTCGATCCGCTTTGCGATATCCTTCCAATAATCCAGCGTATACGCATCACCCAGGGTATAGGAAAGAGCGATCTGCGCATGCGCATTCTCTTTATTTGCCGCCTTTACCGCAGTCTCAAGGTTGCGGATATCATTCAGACAGTCAAAAATACGGATAATATCGATACCGTTTGCTACCGACTTCTGTACGAAATACTCTACCACATCATCTGCATAATGATTGTAACCGAGGATATTCTGTCCGCGGAACAGCATCTGCAGCTTGGTATTTTTGATCTTATCACGAAGCTTTCTCAGGCGCTCCCACGGATCCTCCTTGAGGAAACGCAGGCAGGCGTCGAAGGTCGCACCGCCCCAGCACTCGATCGCATGATAGCCGACCTGATCGAGCTTCTCGGCGATCGGGAGCATCTGCTCCGTCGTCATACGCGTCGCGATCAGTGACTGATGCGCATCACGCAATATGGTCTCGGTGATCTTCACCGGTTTTTTCTGAATCTCAGCCATAACTAATCTCCTTTACAAAAATATTTATATGCCGAATATCGCCATAAACACACCGGCCGCGACCGCCGTTCCAATAACTCCGGCCACGTTCGGTCCCATCGCATGCATCAAAAGGAAGTTCGTCGGATCCTCCTCGGCGCCGACCTTCTGTGAAACGCGGGCCGCCATCGGTACAGCAGATACACCGGCCGAACCGATCAGAGGATTGATCTTGCCACGTGTGATGATACACATCAGCTTTCCGAAAAGAACACCCGTAGCGGTACCGACCGCAAAAGCGATCAGTCCGAGAACGACGATCTTCAACGTATCCACCTGGAGGAAGTTCGCTCCGGAGGTCTTCGCTCCGACAGACGTACCCAGGAGGATAACGACGATATACATAAGCGCGTTTGACGCGGTGTCTGTCAGCTGCTTAACCACGCCCGACTCACGGAACAGGTTACCCAGCATCAGCATACCGACGAGCGGTGCCGTCGACGGCAGGATCAGACAAACCACAACGGTTACCACGATCGGGAACAGGATACGCTCCAGTTTTGAAACCGGACGCAGCTGATCCATCTTGATCCGTCTTTCCTTTTTCGTCGTCAAAAGCTTCATGATCGGCGGCTGGATGATCGGCACGAGCGACATATACGAGTACGCCGCCACCGCGATCGGTCCCATCAGATCGGTCTGTCCGAGCTTACCGGCCAGGAAAATCGAGGTCGGGCCGTCCGCACCACCGATGATCGAGATCGCTGCGGCACCCTTGCCGTTGAAGCCCATCACGATCGCCATCAGATACGCACTGAAAATACCAAACTGTGCCGCCGCACCGAGAAGGAAACTCTTCGGATTGGCGATCAAAGGTGCGAAATCCGTCATCGCACCGACACCGAGGAAAATCAGCGACGGCAGGATACTCCACTCATCCAGCTTAAAGAAATAGCTGAGGAGTCCGCCCGCTTCACCACCTGCGGCGTCCTTCATAATATCCGGATATATATTCACCAGCAGCATACCGAACGCAATCGGTACCAGCAGCAACGGTTCATAACCCTTTTTGATCGCCAGGAACAAAAACAGAAAGGCAACCAGGATCATGACGTAATTGCGCCAGTCGAGCGTCCCGTTGAAAAAGGCTGTCTGGTGAACCAGATTTTCCAATAGTTCCATCTTGCCCTCCGTTCCTTAGTTCAACGTAGCCAGTGTATCGCCTGCCTCGACCGCAGCACCCGATGCTACATTGATCGTAGCGATCGTACCATCCTGCGGAGCTACTACCTCGTTCTCCATCTTCATAGCCTCGAGAAGCAGGATCACATCGCCCTTCTTCACAGCCTGTCCCTCAGAAGCCTTTACGGAAAGGATCTTTCCGGGCATCGGAGCCTTTACGGTAACAGAGCCAGCCGCACCGGATGATGCCGGAGCAGCGGCCGAAGCAGGAGCCGGAGCCGGTGCAGCGGCCGGAGCTGCTGCAGGAGCCGGAGCTGCCGACGGAGCGCCGCCTGCTTTTTCCTCAACAGTTACGTCATACAAGTTTCCATTCACTGTAATCGTATAGTTTTTCATCTTACCCTCCATCTCGCATCGCGATGTCGCTAAATGCTAAAATCTTATTATTTTTGTAAAAATGTTCCGAAATATAACAATCTTACTATTTTTATCACATTCTCTTTTTAATGGAACGGATCACCAAACCGTCCGGAGATACCGGAACTCCGGTCTCCTCCGACATCGTAGCCGCGATCGCCGCTGCGATGACCGCTACCAGCTCGGCATCGGCTATCTTCTTCGCCGGAGCCGTACCTCTCACCGGATCCGCCTTCTGGACAGCGCTTACGTCGTTCCCCCGATCCAGCTTCTGCTGCTTTTCAGGCGAAATCTCCTTTCCTTTTCTATCAAAGAGCTTCGGTACGAAACGAAGCAGATAGATTACAAAGGAGATCAGGATCAGAACAATAAATACCGTTCCCATCGCCACGCCGGTATGCATCAGGGCAACCGGGATCGTAATCTCTTCACCTGCCATCCGATCACCTCATTCCGAACATCTGAAGCGCATAGATCAGATGCTTTCTTGTATCCGCTACCGGGATGACGTTGTCTACATAACCGCGCTTTGCTGCGGCCGATGCTCCCTCCTGCTGCGCACGGTAGGTATCCTCATCCACACCGACTGCCTCAGCAGCGAGCTTCGCGTCCATCGTGCCCACCTTAGCCGTATCGAGTGCCAACACCAGATCAGCACCGACATGCTTGGAGTTCATCGACAGATAAGAGCTTCCGTATGCCTCACCGACGATCACGTTGATCTTCGGTACATCGGAGCTTGCAAATGCATAGGTCAGATCTGCGACCTTACGTGCGATCGTTTTTTCCTCGCACATGCAGGACGCATAGGACTTGACATTCGTCAAGGTGATGATCGGAAGTCCGAACGAATCACAGAAGTAAACCAGCTGCTCTGCCTTGCGACAGCCTCTGGTAGAAAGCACACCCTCTTCGGTGTTTGCGATCACGCCCACCGTGGAGCCATCGATCGACATCAGGCCTACGACCATCTCCTTGCCAAACTCCGGCTTGAGTTCGATAAAGGAACCGGCATCTGCGACGGCCTCGATCGCCTCACGACCGTAACCCAGTGTGCCGATGGTACGATTCTTATCATCGGTGGTGTTGACGATCGCCGGCATACCGGCATTTGCCGGAAGCAGAGTTACCAGCTCACGGAGCTTACCGAGTACCTCAGTCTCGCTCTCACATACGATATCGACGTTTCCGGCCTCTGCCTGGAAAGCTGCCGATGAGGTATCGCATTTCTCCTTGAAGTTTCCGGCTACGGCATTGGGTGAGTTGACAAACAGAGATCCGTTTGCCGCATCCATCACCGTGATGTCGGACAGTCCGGCTGAGATCGCTACGCCGCCGCCACAGCTCCCGAGGATTGCTGTCAGCTGCGGGATCACGCCACACGCCTGAACCTTTTTCATATAAATCTCGCCAAATCCGGCGATCGCATCCAGTGACTCCTCGATGCGGATACCGGCACAGTCGATCAAACCGATGATCGGTGCTCCAGCCTTGATCGCCATCTGATACAGGGAAGCGATCTTCTTTGCGTGCATCTCTCCGATGGCGCCGTTCATCGCTGCTGCATCCTGGCTGTAGACGAATACCAGATCCTCACCGATCACACCGTATCCGGTGATCACGCCGTCGGCCGGGATTTCTTTCGCCCCCATGTTGAAGTCGGTGCTGCGTCTGGTAATCTCGCCCCCGATCTCAACAAAGCTGTTTGCGTCAACCAAAGCATCGATACGAGCTCTGGCCGACAGTTTTGTCGTGTTGCTCATTGGGTAACCTCCCTCTCACCATATTTTGACGGTTTTTCGGCACTTTTCTGTCCGGTCCACCGCCCCAACATGTGTAAATTTTTATAAAAAATCAAAATTTCATCCGAGTATAATTCTAACCTTTTTTCTCCGACTTGGCAACCTTTTTTTTCATTTTTCAAAAAAAATATTTATATTGCCTGTAGATTGAAGATATGGTACAATATTTATGTTTAACTGGGTGTATTGTAACAAAATATATTATATTTGGAGGAAAGTATGGAAACTACGATGGAAAACAACATCATCAAGAGTGTTTTCGGGACTCGCGTCTTCAACCAGGAGGTGATGCAGGAGTACCTGCCGAAGAAAACCTACGCGGCTCTCATGAGCACGATCGAGGACGGTCGCGAGCTCTCACCGGAGGTGGCCAATGTCGTCGCGCATGCCATGAAAGAATGGGCTCTCGCGAACGGCGCCACGCACTATACGCATTGGTTCCAGCCGATGACCGGTGTGACCGCCGAGAAGCACGACTCTTTCCTGAGTGCCGACTCGGATTCGCGTGCGGTGCTCGAGTTTTCGGGCAAGGAGCTGATCAAGGGCGAGCCGGATGCTTCCTCTTTCCCCTCGGGTGGTCTGCGTGCTACCTTCGAGGCGCGTGGCTACACCGCCTGGGACTGCACCTCGCCGGCATTTTTGCGTGAGGACGCGATCGGTACTGTACTGTGCATCCCGACTGCTTTCTGCTCCTATACGGGCGAGGCGTTGGATAAAAAGACACCGCTCCTGCGCTCGATGGAGGCGATCTCCAAGCAGGCGACGCGTGTGCTGCATCTGATCGGTGAGACAGATGTGAAAAAGGTCGACGTGTCCTGCGGCGCTGAGCAGGAGTATTTCCTGATCGACCGCGATGAATACCTGAAGCGTGACGATCTGATCTTCACCGGACGGACGCTGTTCGGCTCCATGCCGCCAAAGGGACAGGAGCTCGATGATCATTACTTCGGCAGCATCCGCGAGCGTCAGGCTTCTTTTATGAAAGAACTGAACGAAGAGCTCTGGAGTCTCGGCATCCTGTCAAAGACTCAGCATAACGAGGTCGCTCCCGGCCAGCACGAGATGGCGCCGATCTACTCGACGGCGAACATCGCGACAGATCATAACCAGCTCGTGATGGAGATCATGAAAAAGGTGGCCCGTCGTCATCATCTGGAGTGTCTGCTGAGCGAGAAGCCTTTTGACGGGGTCAACGGCTCCGGTAAGCACGACAACTGGTCACTGGTTACGGACACCGGAAAGAATCTCCTCTCTCCGGGCAAGCATCCGTATGACAATAAACCGTTTTTGCTTTTCCTGTCAGCTGTCATCGCCGCTGTGGATGAGTACGCTCCTCTCCTGCGGCTCTCTGCCGCATGCCCGGGCAACGATCATCGTCTGGGTGGCAGCGAGGCTCCGCCGGCAATCATCTCCGTTTTCCTCGGAGAGCAGCTGGAGGATATCGTCGAGCAGATCCTGCGTAAGGGTACCGCGTCTCACGCCAACACCGGTGAGACGATGGATATCGGTGTGCAGACGATGCCGACGATCAAAAAGGACGCGACCGATCGTAACCGTACGTCGCCCTTTGCTTTTACCGGTAATAAGTTTGAGTTCCGCATGGTCGGCTCCTCGATGTCGATCGCGGGTCCGAACACGGTCCTGAATGCGACCGTCGCTGAGATCCTGTCGGATATGGCGGATCAGCTCGAGAAGGCGGATAACGTCGACCAAGCGGTAGATGAGATCATCCACGATACTTTGAAGGCGCACCAGCGGATCATTTTTAACGGAGACGGCTACTCAGAGGAGTGGGTTGTCGAGGCTGAGAAGCGCGGCCTCCCGAACATCAAAACGATGGTCGAGGCGACTGCCTACTATCTCGATGAAAAATGCATCGCCATGTATGAGCATCAGGGCGTGTACTCGCGGGCCGAGCTCGAGTCCCGTGCGGAGATCAACTACGAGGCTTACGCCAAGGCGCTGAACATCGAAGCGCGTACGATGGTGAAGATGGCAACCAAGCAGTACATCCCGGCGGTCATCCGCTATGTTACCTCGCTCGCCGACTCGATCAATAAGGTATCGACGGCGTGCCCGGAGGCGGATGTCAGCGTGCAGACCGAGATGCTGATGCGCTGCTCGACACTGCTGACTGAGGCGAAAAATGCCGTGACGACGCTGCGTGAGGCGGATGAAAAAGCGATGACGCTCGCCGAGGGGCGTGAGCAGGCTGAGTTCTTCTGCGGCACCATCCTGCCGGCGATGCAGGCGCTGCGAGCACCAATCGATGAGTTAGAGAATATGGTGGATAAGAAGCTGTGGCCGGTACCGGCATACGGAGACATGCTATTCGAAGTCTAGACGTTATGAAGCAATTAAACAAAAGAGACACGAGAATTCATTCTCAGTGTCTCTTTTTTTTTGCTTATAACGTCTAGTCCTTACTGCTCTACATCTTCAGTGGTGTCAGTGGTATCCGTTGTATCCGTGGTGTCAGTAGTATCTGTTGTGTCGGTGGTGTCGGTGGTATCCGTTGTACCGGTGGTTGAAGTCGTCGGCATGGTTACGCCGTACTTCTCAGACAGCTCCTGCATGAACTTCATTGCCTCCGAAGACTTCGACATGATCTGACCCAGATACTTAGTGGAAACCTCCTGTGCAGCCGCCTGATCGCCGGCACCAGCCTCCTTCAGATCGTTGATCATATCCTGGAACATTTCGAACATATCCTTGCACATGTCACGATACTTCTGAGAATCCGGACCCGGAGCCTCTACAGAGTCACAAGCGCTGATCGCCTCATCGATCATTGCAAGTGCCTTGTCATAAGCCTCGGCAGCCTTCGTCGGATCGCTCATCGTTTCCTTGTCACCAAAAGCATTCTGGTAACTGGTCGTTACGCTGGTCATCTTCTCCTGAAGCTCATCAATGGTCTTCTGTACACTCTCCTTGGTATCCTCGCCCCCGCCGCAAGCTACCAGTCCTACGGACAGCACCAGCGCAAGCACGAGTCCCAATGTACGCTTAACTACTTTCTTCATTTCGTTTCCTCCTTTTGGGTTAATAAACACTACGACCTACATTCTAACATGAAATTATTAGTAAATCAAGAAAAATACCTATCTATACTATATCACATTCCGGTAAAGAAAGCCCTGACGTCGAAAAGATCCGGAAACTGCTTCCACGCGAGTCTCTGCGTATCCTCATCCGGCTCCACGAGATCCGGCACCAGGATCACCTTCATCCCGGCCATCGCTGCCGAGCGCACACCATTTTTCGAATCCTCCACGGCTACTGCCTCCTTCGGATTCACCCCGAGTTCCTCGCACGCCTTGAAATAAATCTCCGGATGCGGCTTGGACTCCTTTATCATATCACCGGTGATGAGCACCTCAAAGAAATCCAGCAGTCCCACCGTCCGCAGCTCCTCGCGCACTCTGTCTCCTGCCGTCGAACTCGCCAGACCGATCTTCCATCCGTTGATCTTCAGAAACTGCAACAGCTCTCTGGCTCCCGGCTTCACCGGCACACCGTCCTTCTTGGTGCGTTCCGTAAAAATCTCCCGGCTTTCTGCCTTAAACTTTTCCATCGGGAAATCCTCACCATACGCGCGTCTCATAATACGTCCGGTCTCTTCGCGTGTCGTTCCCAACGTCTCACGGAACACTTCCTCGATACCCTCGAACTGATATTTTTCTCCGAGATACATCCAGATACTGAGATCCAGCTGCTCAGAATCGAGGATCACGCCATCCATATCAAAAACTATTGTCTTACTCATCGAAGCCATTTTTCTGCCCTCCGTATGTCCTCATCGATCTGTCGATGCAGACTCTCCACATCCTCAAAACGCATTTCCTTACGTAAAAATGTACCGAACTCGGCACGGATTTGTTTTCCGTATAAATCGCCATCGTAATCCAGCAGATGGATTTCCAAACCCAACGGATTCCCGGCACCGATCGTCGGTTTTGTCCCGAGATTCCCGATGCTTTTATAGCGATCTGATGACTCATCGATCGTTACCCACATCGCATAGACACCCTTTGGCGGTAACACGCGCCCCGACTCCGGCACCAGGTTGGCGGTGGGCACTCCCATCCGTCTGCCGATCTGATTGCCGTCTGTCACGACACCGCTCATCGCATACGGGCGTCCGAGCATCCGCGCAACATCTTCCATCTTGCCGTCGAGGATTGCCTCGCGGATCCGACTGCTGCTGATCTCTCCGTCTCTGTCGCGAAGCTTGCGGATCGCATGCAGTTGATAATGACAACTCTGCTCATAGGCAGCCAGCGTTGAAACGTCACCGGCACGATCTCTGCCGAAACAGAAATCCTCTCCTACGATCACATGTCTGGCATGCAGCTTATCCAGCACAATCTGTCGGATAAATGCCTCCGGTGTCAAAGAAAAAAAAGAAGGTCCTGCTTCGATCTCGATATAGATATCCACACCGAGTTTTTCCGCCAGACGTCTTTTTTCCTCCACACTGTCGATCGTCTCAGCGTGATGAAAAATAAAGGTCAAAACGCCGACCGGATAACCTGTCTTTGTTGCCTCCTCGATCAGCAAACGGTGTCCCTTATGAAACCCGTCAAACTTCCCGATACATAATGCCATTCCTTCGGATAGATTCTCCGGGATACGATCCCAAATAACCATGTATATAACCTCAAACCTAAAGCTAATAATCAGAATAATAATTCCGTAAATATCACGGAATTTGATCAAACATGGAAGAACTTTTCCACGATATATTTCTTTTTATTTTTATTATAAATATATAGCGCGTAGAAGTCACCGTCCGTGCCATACACACGGATCCTGCTCATGTCGGCCTGCGCCGAAACACCCGCAGTCTCCGACACCGCACCGGCCTCAGCCGCGCCTGCTGCACTGTCTGAGCCGCCTGCCTGCGCCATCGGCGTGAGTACCTCTCGCGCCAGCGGGTTGCCGTTTCGCAGCAGCTTCATCGCGTCCTCCGTGACCTGACACGCCGGACAGTCTGCAAACACACTCTCCAGCGGCAGCATCCTCGTATCGATATCACCATCTGCCACATGCTGCTCGATCTCCGCGAGTGTCATCGCTTCATCGATCACAAAGCGTCCTACCGCGGTCCGTACCAGCGACGCCATCGCGGCACCACATCCGAGCTCTCTGCCGATATCATCACAGAGTGTGCGGATGTAGGTCCCCTTCGAACACGTTACCCGGATGGTAAAAGTCGGACACTCCGCCGCCTCATCGTGAGTCTTTGACTGCGCATCGAGTTCCGCATCCAGCAACGTCAGCTCATGGATCGTAACCACTCTTTCCTTGCGCTCAACTTCCTTCCCCTCACGAGCGTATTCATATAGTTTTTTTCCGTTTATTTTAATAGCCGAATACATCGGCGGAACCTGCCTGATCTCCCCGCGGAAATGTGTCAGCACCTCCTCGAGTCTCTCCCTCGTAACCTCCACCGGCCGGCGGGATAACACCTCCCCGGTCGTATCGAGAGTATCGGTCGTGATCCCGAGAGCGACGACCGCCTCATAGGTTTTATCATGATCGGTCAGCAGCTCACAGACCTTGGTCGCGCGTCCGACACAGATCGGGAGAACCCCTGTCGCATCCGGATCCAGCGTCCCGGTATGACCGATTTTTTTTATATGAAGAATGCCGCGAAGCTTCGCGACAACATCATGCGAAGTAAATCCTTTTTCTTTATTAACATTGATGATTCCGTCAGTCATCCTCGTCCTCATCCTCGGCGTCCTCGCCCAGCTGCAGCTTGATCTTTTCGGTCAGCATATCGAGAATCTCATCCGCGGTTCCCTTGATGGTACAGCCGCTGGCCTTGATATGGCCGCCACCACCGTAATACTGTCCGATCGCAGCCACATCGACAACCTGGTTGGACCGCATGCTTATCTTAAACTCACCGGGCACACGCTCGCTGATCAGGATTGCTACCTCGACACCCTCGGTCGTACGCAGCTGATCGATGATCCCGTCCAGATCTGACGGCTTCGCCTGATAAAAGGCCATGTCGTCGGCCGTCATCACGGCAGCGATCACCAGACCGTCCATCATTCGACGGCTCTCAGTCAGGCATTTCCCCATGATCTTTAACTGCTTATACGTTTTGTTATAAAAACTGTTATCGATAATCTCACCGAAAGCGATCCCTTTTCGCATCAGCTTTCCGGCGATCCGCATCGTCTGATAGGATGTATTGCTGTGTTTAAAAACACCGGTATCGTGGATGATTCCGGTATACAGCGCCATCGCTGTCAGGCGTCCGATCTTGTCCTCATCCATAAGCGTAAACAGAATCTGACAGGTCGAGCTCGCCTTGGTATCGACGATGTTTTGATTACCAAAACGGGTGTTGGTGATGTGATGATCGACGTTGATAATATAATCCGCGTCCTCCTGCATAACCTTACCGGCATCTCCAAGACGCTCCACATCACCGCTGTCCAGCGCGATAAAAAGATCATAGTGATCGCAACGTCTCTTGATCACCTCGTCATCGCGGATATGATTAAAGTTCTCCGGAACATCCTCGAGAAAAACACAGACGGTTTTCTCCGGATAGTTATCCCGCAGATAATAATACAATCCCAAAGAGGATCCGATCGCATCGCCATCCGGACGCACGTGACCGCTGATCGCGATGGTCTGCGCCTTCTCGATCGCGTCGATCAGATAATTTTTGTTCTCATCACTCATACACAAACCCCTGTTTCAAACAAACCTCTGTCGAAAATGTCACTCTTCCGTCGTCCCCGGCTGTTCATCTCCCCGTGCCAGGCTCACCTCATGGTCATGAGCCATCACTTCGTCGATCCGCTTTGACATCGTCGCCCCGTACTCCATCGACTCATCGAGCTTGTAGATCAGCTCCGGTGTGTTGCGGAGATTCAGGCGTGTAGCCAGCAGGTGTCGCGCATACGACGCGCTCTTTTTTAAGCCCTCGAGCGTGTACTTTTTGTCCTTCTCATCACCGAGAACACTGACAAAAATTGTCGCATACTTGAGGTCGTTCGTCACCTGCGCACCCGTAACACTCGTCATCGGATGGATCCGCGGATCCTTCAGTTCCTCGCGCAGGATAATAGACATCTCCCGCTGAACCTCACCGTTTATACGTAATGATTTAACACTTCTATTACTCATAATTTCCTCCATCACCGAGAAAAAATGCGCAGCATTCTATCAGATGATTGAAATCAGATTCACCTTGGAACCTCAACCATCTTGTAGCATTCAACCTGATCAAGCTCGGCGATATCATTAAATCCATCAAACACGAGACCGCACTCATAACCGGCGTTGACTTCCTTCACATCATCCTTAAACCGCTTCAGCGAAGCCAGCGGGCCCTCGAAAATCTGCTCGCCCTCGCGAGAAATACGCACCGAGCAGCCTCTCTCGATCGTACCGTCCAGCACGTAGGAACCGGCGATCGTACCGATACCGGAAGCCTTGAACAGCTGACGGATCTCGGCGTGCGCGATAACCTTCTCCTCGTAGATCGGCTCGAGCATACCCTTCATAGCGCCCTCGACATCCTCGATCGCATCGTAGATGACAGAGTAGGTACGCACATCGACATTCTCTCTCTCGGCAGTCTCCTTCGCCTGGTTGTCCATACGTACATTGAATCCGATGATGATGGCGTTCGATGCACTGGCCAGTGACACGTCGGACTCGGTGATCGTACCGACACCGCCGTGGATCACGCGGACTGCAACCTCCTCGTTGGAAAGCTTGACGAGACTCTGCTTGACAGCCTCCACGGAACCCTGCACGTCGGCCTTGATGATAAGTCCGAGCTCTTTGATATTGCCGGCCTGGATCTGATCGAAAAGACCGTCCAGAGACAGCTTCTTCGCCTTGGTATCCTCGATCAGCTTGTCCTTGCCCTGAGCGATATATGCCTGAGCGATCTGCTTAGCATCCTTATCATTTTCCTTAACAACGAAAATCTCACCGGCATCCGGTACTCCGTTAAGACCCAGGATCTCAACCGGCGTTGACGGCTTCGCACTCTTCACGCGCTCGCCCTTGTGGTCGATCATCGCGCGGACCTTACCATACGCAGGACCTACCGCGATATGATCACCGATGTTCAGTGTACCCTTCTGTACGAGCACGGTAGCCACCGGACCACGTCCCTTATCCAGCTCGGCCTCGATGACGACACCACGCGCGTCGCGCTTCGGATTTGCCTTCAGCTCCAGGACATCCGCAGTCAGTACGATCATCTCGAGGAGATTCTCGATACCTTCCTTGGTATGAGCAGAAACCGGACAGAATACGGTCTGACCGCCCCACTCCTCCGGCACGAGTTCATACTCAGCCAGCTCTTTTTTCACGCGCTCGATGTTCGCGCCCTCTTTATCGATCTTGTTGACAGCAACGATGATCTCGACACCGGCTGCCTTGGCATGGTTGATCGCCTCGACGGTCTGCGGCATCACACCGTCGTCCGCTGCGACTACCAGTACCGCGATATCCGTGGACTGCGCACCACGCATACGCATGGAGGTAAACGCTTCGTGTCCCGGTGTATCCAAAAATGTAATCTTCTGTCCGTTGATCCGTACGACATACGCACCGATGTGCTGCGTGATACCACCGGCCTCGTGCTCGGTGACATCGGTCTGACGGATCGCATCGAGAAGCGATGTTTTACCGTGGTCAACGTGTCCCATAACGCAGACTACCGGCGGACGTTTCTTCATCTTGCTTTCGTCTTCTTCTTCCTCCTTGAGAAGCTCGGCTACAACGTCGATCTTCTCCTCGAGCTCTACGAGGATATCATACTCCAGAGCGATCTCCTCAGCTTCTTCATAGGAGATATCCTGGTTCTGCGTTACCATCTTACCCTGCAGGAAAAGCTTCTTTACCAGACCGGATGCCGGCATCTTCATACGATCTGCCAGCTCACGGATCGTGAGTACCTCAGGGATCTTGATGCTGCGGATATCATCCTCCGGCTTCTGCTCCACCTGCTTCGGACGGATAAACGCGCCGGCTCTGTTCGGATCCTTTTTGGATCTTGCGCGACGGATCTCCTCCTCCGATGCCTTATGATAACCGCCGTTTGCGCGGTTGTAATCGTTCTTACCCTTTTTACCGCGACCGCCACGACGAGAGTCACCCTTGCCGCCGCCATCAAAGGCCGGTGCCGGTGCACCACCGCCGAAACGGGAACCACCGTCTCTGCCGCCGTCACGACGAGAGTCACCACCACGACGACCGTCGTAGCTCTGTCTGCCGTCACCGCGACCTCTGCGGGAGTCCGAACCACCCTTCAGAGCAGCGCCGCCGTCACTGTGATAAGCACGGGTCTGCTTGCGAGGTGCCGATCCGTCGGCCGCCGGTGCAGATGCTGCCGGAGCTGCTTCTGTCTTCTTCGGAGCTTCTTTTTTCGGCTCCTCAGCAGGCTTAGCTTCCTCCTTCGGCTCTTCCTTTGGCTCTTCCTTCGGTGCTGCCTTCTTCGGCTTAGCTGCCGGCTTCTTTGCGCTCTCCTCGACCTCTTTTTTCACCTCTTTGGCCTTATCGGATGCGACCTCATGTCCCTCAAACGGGATCAGTCCTTCCTGATAAGACTTCATGAGAAATGCGATCGCGTCGCCCTCGATGCTCGACTGCGCACTCTTCACCTCGTATCCGTTATCATTCAGATAGGACACCAGATCCGAGCTCTTTATATTTTTATTCTGTAGCCCCATACTTCGAGCTATCTCATACACTCTCATTTTTGCCATACGGTAATACCTCCCCAGTAAATTTGTTCCGGATGGATGTAGCAAATCCTTCATCTATGACAGCCAGTGATGCGCGGTATTCCTTGCCCAGCGACCGTCCCAATGTTTCCTTATCCGCTGTTATGATGATGGGCACCTGATAGTAGGTGCAGGAGTCGGTGAACTTCTTTTTCGTCCCCGGTGATGCGTCCCCGGCCACCACGACCAGTTTTGCCTCGCCGTCACGGATCGCCCGCTCCGTCATAAACTCGCCGCTGACGAGCCGCCCTGCCTTCATGGCCAGCCCCAGCGTGCCTAATATGTTTCCGGGATCACTCCCACTGTTTGCCAAATTCATCCTCCAGACTCCGGTATATTTCATCCGGTATCGTTCGACGGAAAGTCCGGTTCAGCGCCTTGGATCGGATCGCCTTTTCGAGGCATCCCGCGTCCTTGCATACATAGGCACCGCGTCCGTCCGCCGTCGCTCTCGTATCCACCCGTACCTCTCCGTCCCGGTTGCATACGATCCGCGTCAGATTTTCTTTCTCTTTCTTTTGACCGCAGCCGATACAGGTCCGCTCCGGTCGTCTCTTACCTTCTATCATATCAGTAAGCCTGTGACTCACTCTTGATATCAATCTTGTACTTGGTCAGCTTCGCTGCGAGCTTCGCGTTCAGGCCCTCCTTACCGATTGCCAGTGACAACTGATAATCCGGTACGATAACCTCCGCCTTACGCTCCTTGTCGACCTCCTCGACATCCACACGGATGACCTTGGACGGGCTCAGCGCGTTCTCGATAAAAATAGTCGGATCCTCGCTCCACTCTACGATGTCAATCTTCTCGCCGTGCAGCTCCTCGACAACGGCATTGACTCTCTCGCCGTTGACACCGACACAGGCTCCGACCGCGTCGACATCCGGATTGTAGCTGGTCACGGCGATCTTTGAGCGCACACCCGGCTCACGGGAAACACTCTTGATCTCGACCGTACCGTCCTGGATCTCAGCGACTTCATTTTTAAACAGATGCTTTACGAATCCCTCATCGCGACGTGAGATCATCACGCGGAGAACACCCTTCGGGGTCTCACGCACGCCCTTTACATAGACCTTGACGCGCTCGTTGATGCGGAAATCCTCGCCCTCTACCTGCTCCTGCGGTGTGAGGAGAGCATCGATCTTACCGATGTTGATCGTGTAGGTACCGTTGTTGTAACGCTGTACGGTACCGGTGATGATGTTGTGCTCGGTCGTCTCGTACTGATTCTGGAGGATACGCTTCTCCTCCTCGCGGATCTTCTGAACGACAACCTGCTTCGCCTGCTGGGTGGCGATACGTCCGAAGTTCTTCGGCGTAACCTCGACAGACACCTTGTCGCCGAGCTTGCTGCCCGGGAACTTTGCCTCTGCCTCTGCCTCGGAGATCTCCTGCGAGTCATCCATCACCTCAGCTACAACATCCTTCTCCATATATACGTGGATCTCGCCGGTCTCACGGTTCATATCCACACGGACATTCTCGATATTATTTTTCTCGCCGCTTGCAAACTCTCTCTTGCAGGCCATCACCAGTGAGCTCTCGATTGCCTCAAAAAGAATCTCCTTGTCAATCTCCTTCTCCTTAGCGAGTGCCTCGATCGCGAGAACAAACTCTTTGCTTGCGTCAAATGCTTCTTCCTTCTTCTTTGCCATGATATCCTCCTTAAAAATCTATCCACAGATGAATAGATGATATGTCTTTTCTATCCAGTTCCAATTTCTGATCATCCCAACCAAGTGTGACCTTGTCCGCCTCGGCATCGTAGTCGAGCAGCACGCCGACAAACTCCTTCGCGCTCAGGCGCTTCCCCTTTTCCTCATAGGTGATGGGAGCAAACAGTTTAAACTCGACATCCTTTCCTATGCTTTTGGAAAAATGCTCCGGCTTCGTTAACGCTCTCGTCAGTCCCGGGGAACTGACCTCCAACGTGTAGGCCTCCCTGATGAAATTTTTCTCCTCATCGATCCGGTCACTCAGCTGCCTGCATACATCCGCGGTATCGTCGCTGGTGATACCACCTTCCTTATCAATATAAACCCGAAGAACCTGTCCGCCGCCTTCCTTTAACAGTTCCACATCGTAAAGCTCAAATCCGAACTCCTCCAGGATCGGCCGCACCAGCTCTTCGGTCCGCTGCACGAAATCCATGTTTCCTCCCTTATTCATAAAAGAATGAGTGGTCTGAAGCCAGACCACTCATCCAACAGTTACGCATCAATAGTCCGTAGGGGAATCGAACCCCTGTTTCTGCCGTGAGAGGGCAGCGTCTTAGCCGCTTGACCAACGGACCACTAACAGTGACTACTATACTATACTTTCTATATAAATGCAAGTGTTTTTTTCAAAAAAAGCCAAAAATACTAAAAAATCCGTAATTTGGCACGCCTTCGGCTGCCTGCGCAGCCGACGTCAGAACAAGTCTAGTAACGACATCTGGTCATCTAACGGTATATCACCTAGTATCCCCAGTTCCCGCAGCTTATCAACGGTCGTCTGCGTTGTGTGCGTGCGATCCTTGAAGTTTTTGCACGACGAGAAGGCTCCGTCCTTGACGGCGTCGGCGATCGACTCCGCCGCCGCATCGGCCACACCATTGATTGCGATCAGCGACGGCATCAGCCGTCCGTCCTCCGTCAGCGTAAACCGTTTCGCGTCGACCTTCTCCAGATCGATCGGCGCAAAATCAAAGCCGCGTGCATACATCTCCTGCACGATCTTCATATCTCCCATCGCGTCCTCTTCTTTATTGGTAAGCTTCTCCTTGGGATTATTACTCTTCGACCGCTTCTCAAACTCCCTCAGCTTCTCCTCGAGCTTATACCGCCCCTGGCACATCAGCTCATAATCAAAAGCCTTCGCACGGATCGAGAAAAAGGCCGCATAGTAAGCCAACGGATGATACACCTTAAACCACGCGATACGGAACGCCATCATGACATAGGCAACCGCATGCGCCTTCGGGAACATATACTTGATCTTACCAC
Organism: Eubacterium sp.; assembly: GCA_036343395.1. Taxonomy (GTDB): domain Bacteria; phylum Bacillota; class Clostridia; order Lachnospirales; family Lachnospiraceae; genus Eubacterium_F. Next base: position 34,344 of record JAZASH010000016.1, read on the forward strand.
AGGACTCGACATACCACTCCGGCACGCCGCAGGACAACATGGTCGCCTTCCAGTCCTCCCAGTCCTCGACCTTGCCCTTGGCCACGAGACCCTTTCTAACCTTCTCCATGATGTTGAAGGCAAGTCCTTTTTCCACGCCGGCGTAGATCAGATACGTCATGATATCATCACGCGTACAGATCGCCGTACCCAGCGTACAGTCACCGCGCTTGATATAATACTGCGCATTATTCAACCACACATCCGTACCATGTGACAGACCGGAAATCCGGACCAGATCGGAGAAGTTTTTCGGCTCGGTATCGTGCAGCATCTGCATAACGAAATCCGTCCCCATCTCCGGGATCCCCAGGCATCCCAGGTCCGCTCCCATCAGCTCATCCGGCTCCACGCCGAGCGCCTCGGTACCGGCAAAAAGCGACAGCACCTTTTCATCATCCAGAGGGATCTTCAGCGCATCGACACCGGTAATATCCTCCAGCATACGGATCATGGTCGGATCATCGTGCCCGAGTATGTCGAGCTTGAGCAGGTTGGCATCGATCTTATGATAATCGTAATGCGTCGTGATGATCGGGATGTCTTTATTCGCCGGATGCTGTACCGGCGTAAACATGTTGATATCCAGTCCCAGAGGCAGCACGACGATACCGCCCGGATGCTGACCGGTCGAGTTTTTAACTCCGGCCACGCCCAGCATCAGACGCTCGATCTCCTCGGGGCGCTTGTGGATCTGTTTGTCCTCATAGTAACCCTTGACATACCCATAGGCCGTCTTATCTGCAATCGTACCTACGGTACCGGCACGATACGTCTGTCCCGCACCAAAAATAACCTCGGTATAGGCATGCGCCTTGGACTGATATTCACCGGAGAAATTCAGGTCGATATCCGGCTCCTTATCTCCGTAGAAACCGAGGAAGGTCTCGAAAGGAATATCATGACCGTCACGGGTCAGCGGCTTTCCGCACACCGGGCAGTCCTTCGCCGGCATATCGTAGCCGGAGCTCCCGGCAAAGGCCTTGACATCTTCTGAGTCAAAATCGGAATAATGACAATGCTCACAATAATAATGTGCCGGCAGAGGATTCACCTCCGTGATCCCGGCCATCGTCGCAACAAAGGAAGACCCGACCGAGCCACGGGAGCCGACAAGATAGCCGTCCTCATTTGACTTCCACACGAGCTTCTGCGCGATAATATACATCACGGCAAAGCCGTTGGATATGATCGAGTGAAGCTCTCTCTCGAGTCGCTCGGACACAACCTCCGGCAGCTCCTCACCGTACATCTGATGCGCTTTTCGATAACAGATATCACGCAACAGCTTGTCGGAGTCCGGGATCACCGGCGCACACTTATCCGGGAAGACCGGCGAGATCACCTCGATCCGATCGGCGATGTCGACCGTATTGGTCACGACGACCTCGAGAGCTTTATCCTGACCGAGATACGAAAACTCCTCGAGCATCTCCTCGGTCGTTCTCAAAAAGAGCGGCGGCTGCTGCTCATCGGTAATCTTTTTACCCGCGAGGAGGATCTCACGATAGACCTCATCCTCCGGATCCATAAAGTGCACATCACAGGTGGCGCAAACCGGCTTGCCGAGCTTGTCACCCAGCGCCACGATACGACGGTTGATCTCCTGCAGATCCTCTCGCGACCGGATCGACTCATACATCTCCTTATCCGAGTCGATCATAAACAGGTCATTATCCGTCGGCTGGATCTCGAGGTAATCATAAAACGATGCGATCTCCTCGATCCGGTCCTCATCCCGGTCCTCCACGATTGCGCGGTAAAGCTCACCCGCCTCGCAGGCCGATCCGATGATCAGGCCTTCGCGGTATTTTTCCAATTCACTCTTTGGTACACGCGGACGACGACTGAAATATTTCAGGTGTGAATCCGAAACCAGCGTGTAGAGATTGACACGGCCGACCTCGTTCGCAGCGAGGACGATCGCGTGATACATCGGTTTTCTTTTTGTGATCTCCGGCGCATGGTGCGTCCGCTCGTACAGCGCATGCAGATCGGTGATACCCTGCTTGGCCAGCATCGGGATCATTTTTACAAAAATCTGCGCGGTCGCCTCGGCATCCTCCACGGCGCGGTGATGATGCTCGAGGGAGATCTTCATTTTTTTCGCAACCGCATCGAGGGTTGCCCTCGCCATATCCGGGAAAAGGATACGCGCGATGCCGACCGTATCCACAACGGTGTAGCTCGTCTCGCATCCCATATCCGCCGCCTTGGCACGGATAAAACTATGATCAAAGGGGGCATTGTGTGCGACCAAAATACACCCCTCACAAAACCGCATAAAGTCCGGGAGAATCTCGTTGATATCCGGTGCGCCCTGCACCATATCGTCGGTGATTCCGGTCAGGTCACGGATGCGCGGTGGGATCGGCATATGTGGATCGACGAACTCGGAAAACCGGTCGACGATCTCCCCGCCCTCGACCTTGACGGCACCGATCTCGATGATCCGACAACGCGTCGGAGAAAAGCCGGTGGTCTCCAAGTCAAACACCACATACGAGTCCGTCAGTGCCTGTCCCTTTTCGTTAACCACGGTCTCCTCGGAGTCGTCCACGAGATAGATCTCGCTTCCGTAGATCACCTTGAAGTCCGCGTCCTTATCCTTTTTCTTAATATCCTTATACGCGTGCTCCGCATCCGGGAAGGACTGCACGACACCGTGATCCGTGATCGCCACGGCCGGATGTCCCCACTTGTAAGCGCGCGTCACGAGCTTGCCCGTTTCGGTCATCGCATCCGTATCACTCATCTGCGTATGCGCGTGCAGCTCCACTCTCTTATACTCACAGTTGTCCGTGCGAGGCGTACGGAAATCATCGATCTCTTTGATCCCCTCGATGTTCATGATACGTACTTCGCGATCAAACTTATCATCAAAAGTAGCCTTTCCTTTGACGCATAAAAAATGACCTTTGTCGATAAAAGAACCGAGGGAATACTCCTCGTATTCATCCTTATCAACA
>JAZASH010000017.1:0-37035 GCA_036343395.1 Eubacterium sp.
ATCATTATTGCTTCAGGCAATCATTAGTCAGGACGACGTCAGGAACTCCGGCGAGCATGTTCTGCCCACGCACGGACGCGTGGGCTGCGATGCCGGATTCCTTGATTACCCCTTTTGGCTGATTGCTGCCTGTGCGGCTGCCAGCAAACACTCTGCCTCGATAATATAGGGTATACTCTCCCATCATCGCCCGGAAGGTAACTTCATCAAGTCCCGATAGCTGCTCTAAGACAAAATCCAGATAGTCTTTTGTTGATGCCATGACTCTTCCTCCTATCCGTTAACCAATTTCAGGAACTTCTTATCATTCATCTGTTCATTCGTTAGATATTCACCATCATGGAACAAGGCATAATTCGTGATCGGAGTTGGGGCATTTTGCGCTTCCTCCCTGCTATCTATATGAATCGCCCGGAACGGAATACCATTCTCTTTAGCCGTTTGCTCCAAGACAGGCACATACTTCGCATTGAACGGACATTGGCTTGTATAGTACAAAACATATCCCTTCTCATCTATATGCGGATGTTTGGCGCATTCTTTGAATCGTGGTGCGCCCGGCTTCTCTTCAAACGGCAGATACCAAAGCTGGATACCATTATCAGCTTCATCCGCAACGGTAAAGCCCTTGTATTTCAGGAACTTCGGATCAGCCAGAAACGGCCTCTTCTTTGCAGCACACAGAATGCATAGCCCGTTTCGTCCCTTTTCCTTGCTATCCTCTATACAGTCATTCAGCAAATCTGAAGAGTACCCATGTCCTTTGAAGGACCCAGATACCCACAGACAGTCAATATACATATACCCATCCGCTTCGATTGGAACCCATGCTCTTTCTGCCGGAATATACTCAATAAAACACTTTCCTCGCTCCACACTCTTCAGAAAAACAAGCCCCTCATCAAATCTGTCTGCCAACCAGGCCTTCTTAGAGGAAACCTGCACATCCTTATTATTGGAAATAGCACAGCATATGTGCTCCTTTTCCAGATTTTCTTTTGTAACTCTGATGTACTCCATATGTTCAGCCCCCTTCTTTATAGGTCAAATATAGTCATCTGCGGATATTTCTCCGGAAATTCACTCATAAAATGGAAACAATCCTCCGGACTTGACAGAATCCCGTTTGCATCAACAAAATGCAACTTATCTGCTCCCTTTTTCTTTTATCGGATGCCTGATCACGGTCTTTAACTTCTCAGGAGCAACTTTCCTGGCATCACTCAGATAAATCTCATGATGGAGGCGCTTATCCGTAATATCCAGCTCATAACTCTGCTGTTCCATGAACTCATGCATCATGGCAACCGTAGCAGGCTCATCACCATACACAGCCCTTTATGATAGAAATAAATACTGGCTTTAGGGTTATTCCGAAACTGTTTTACCCTCATAGAAGATGTGTTTGTAGAAAAATAGAATTCTCTTAAACCAGTTCGCTTCCTCGGTTTAAGCATAGCTTTCATATTTGGAAAACCCTCATCATCTACAGAGCAAATGAAACTAACTCCCTGTTTATCTATAAACTTTCCGAGCTTGTCTATATTCATTTGATTCTCCTCTCACACAAGTTCCTTATAACAGTTTTTCCCCCATAGGTTCTCATATTTTATCACAAGCCGAACTTTAAGTCTTTCTTTTCTGCAACGATCAAAAGAATGCAGGTCTCGGAAAAGATTTTATTCGGATCAACGAACTCCCAGTGATGCCCCTTTTCTTTGACTGCAACTACGTTCAAACTGTAGTTTTTGCGGAGATCGAGTTCTCTTAAACTTTTTCCTACCCATTCTTTTTTGATATCCATCTCTATCATATACATGTTTGAATCGAGCTCGAAAAAATCCCTGAACGAGCTTGACAACAGTATGCTTGCAGACCTCAGTCCACCTTCTCCCTCCGGATCCAGGATCTTGTCCACACCGATTTTTTTGAGGAGCGAAGACATACGATCGTTTGATGACTTGGCAACGACCACCGGGACCTTTTGATCCTTGGCTACTGCCACGCACATGATTGACGCGGCAAGATTGCTCCCCATGGCAGCGACAACAATATCCATGTTGTTTAACTCCAGTGCCATAACCTCATCCTCGTTTTCCAGATTGGCACATATCGCAGCCGTACACTTGGAAGCTATCTCATTAACAACGTTATCATCCCTATCCACGGCAAGTACGTCTGCGCCCATCCTGTAAAGGTTTTCGGCGAGACTTCTTCCATACTTACCAAGCCCTAAAACAGCAACTGATTTTTTCATATTATCCTCCTTGACGAGCACTCTATCCTATACATTATCCTACGGTAAAATTGCCTTCTGCATGCTGTATTTTTTTATTGTATCTGTTATTCTTTGAGAAGAAAAATGCCATGGAGATCGGACCTATCCTTCCCAGATACATTGATACTATTATTATCACTCTTCCCCACATATCCAAAGTAGGTGTTATATTTCTCGAAAGCCCTACCGTACCGAGCGCGCTGACCGCCTCATACGAAGCGTCGGTAAGGCCAAGTCCTCTCGTTAATAATAATAAAATAACAACAAACAATGTAAGCGCACTTACAAGTACGATTGCGGATGCTTTTTTCATCATTTCCGCAGTTACTTTTTTATTAAAAATAACATCTTCTTTTCTTCCTCTGATATAAGAAAATGCATTCATGAAAAACAGAAATGCAGTTACTGTTTTGATACCTCCGGCAGTACCTACGGGAGAACCTCCTATAAACATCAGTACTCCACCGATAACACAGGATGCGTCCGTGAGTCCGTCCTGCGGAACTGATGCAAAGCCCGCCGTTCGATAGGTGATCGATTGAAAAAGACTGTTTGTTATCTTCCCGGGAAGGCTCATGTTTCCGATAGTCGCCGGATTGTCATACTCGATAACAAAAAATGTCACTGCTCCAAACAGTATCAAAAACACAGTCGCTACCAAAACCAGCTTACTGTGCTCCGATAAATGAGATATTATCTGAGTAGGACTATACCTCTGACGGATCCCGACGATCAATTTGTCTGCGATATCAAACCAGACCACGAAGCCCAGCCCTCCCAGAATTATAAGTATCATGGTGACTGTCATAACAAGCGATGAGTCACGATAGCCTATCATACTGTTTGATCCCGCGATATCCATACCCGCATTGCAAAAAGCCGATACCGACTGAAACACGGATGCCCAGATACCCTTAGCCACACCGAGCACCGGGATAAAATGTATGGAAAAAAGCATCGCTCCGATACCCTCGGTGATAAACACTCCCTTAAAAATACGCTTGAGGAAAAAGAGTATCTCTTTATTCTTGTCGATATTAAGAGAGTCCTTCAGCAGCAGCCTTTCACCGAGTGAGAGCTTTTTTCTGGTCATCATCATGATCATGGAAGCGACGGCTACCACTCCGAGCCCTCCTATCTGGACTAACACAAGTATGACCGCCTGCCCGAACTCGCTCCAGTAAGTACATGTATCCACGACAGTGAGCCCCGTTACGCAAACCGATGTGGTCGATGTAAAAAGCGCCGTCAGGGCTCCTGCAGATCTTCCCTGTACAGTCGCTACCGGGAACATCAGCAAAAACATCCCGATCAATATGACGATCAGAAAGCTCAATGGTATAAGCTTAACCGGAGAAAAACGTATTTTTCTTTCATTCATCTGTGCTTTCCCCTTCCTGATACATTTGTATTCAACCAACCCTATTTTTGTCGACGATGCACCGGCTCACCCAACCATCTGACAAACGCAGTCTTATCGTCTCTGTTATACCCGGCATTCATATAGAAATCAAATGTCTGTGGATTCTTCGAGCCGGTAAGCAACATGATTCTTGTACAATTCTCACTTTCTGCCAACTCCTTAGCATAAGCCAGGCACTGCCCTGCATATCCTTTTTTTCGATAATCAATATGTGTTACCACATTTTCAACCAAAGCATATGGTCTTAGATTTCTGGTAAGATTCGGTATCACCACGCATACACAGGAAGAAACAATCTTTCCGTCAACCTCATTAATGATCAGATGATGATTCTCATCCGAAATAATCTGATCCCATACTTTTTCAAGGTGGTCATCCTGTTCCGGAATACTTGTTTCATGCAAATGCAGATACAGATTAAGTATCTCCATCAGTTCATCTCGTTTTGCCTCTCTAACCATTATTCCGCCTCCTCACAGTCAACATATTATTCCTCCTTTACAAACCGGGATTTGTATGTCCGCTACATACCGTATTCTTCCGGAAACAAATAGATCGCATCCGGGACAAACACAAGAATCACATTCCTGTCATTCACATCTTTTTGTCGTATTCCAACACAAGAAACATCCTTGCTGCTGTATATTTTTTCTTTATGGTGAATATACACTTTCCCGTCCTTCATCTCCGCAACACATGCTCGGTATGCGACATACTCACGTCGACAAACCCGTTTCATTGTAAGTATTGTATTCGTGAGATTATACGCCAGGATCGGTATTCCGAATGTAACGAAAAACAGTATCATAAAGAAAACAAAACCCTCGGCCCGCACCGCTTTCACATGAAGCACTGCGGAAAATAAGCCCTGAGCTCCATCCGATTTTACGGAGTCTAGGAGCGGAATCAGCACCGTTCCTCCAAAGGAAAACGCGGTCACTAGAATAATCCCCAGAATCGTGCTCCGAATTCGCTTCATGAGCATTATAAACACCAGCTTCCCGTGAAAAGTCAGCGGCTCCGTTATTTTACAAAATGTATCCGAGCGGGGGATCTTCCGAAGATTCCCTTTTTCAAAAACAGCCGTCTTCCATCCCTGCATATCCTTTTTGGCATATCTGACGCCATTCGGCGCAACCAGGATTCCCACACTCGGGAACACCGCCAAACCGATATACAATAACGGGATCTTTCCGTCGTCACTCTCACCAAATGCAACAAACATAAGTCCCGTCAGAATCACTACCGGTAAAAAACCGATCAGATACTTATCAATATACCAAGATGTCGTCTTTTTTTTCTTGCTCGGTTTATAATCCCTGAGCAAAAGCGTGAATGTTACGATATACACGACACCTGAAATCATTGTATATACAACCGTTGCGGCTTCAATACATCGGAACAGGTTGCCAACACCAATGGCAAAAACCGCCACGGAGACTGAAAACAGCAGGATCAATAAGAGTTTCTTTCCCGTTGATAAGGCCTTTCTATCCAACTCAATTCACCGCCTTCCCCCGAAGAACACGCCACAAACCGAGATTTATCTTTCTAATACAAATCGAATGACCTTGACATTTCCATCCATTTCTTCAGATCGGATATCAAAGCCACATTTTTCTGTATAAAACTTGACATTTTCACTTTTATCCACCGGTGTTATTAATGTAAACATCTTCCAGTCAGAATAAAATGATTTTGCAAATTCCATCGCAGCTGTTCCTATTCCTCTTCCCTGAAACTCCGGAATCACACATAAACACCCGACTTCGTACACCCCGGCTTCCAACTCCTTACATGAAACACAGCCGACCGATTCGCTATCGCAAATTATCAGAAATTTGGGGAAATCAATGATTGACTGTTCCATCGTTTCTTTTGTTCTTCCGTATGCAGGGCATTCGCCGTATTTTATATAATCACTATAAAACGAGGCGTCATATATTTTTACCAATGTGTCTGCGTCTGTCGTTTCTGCTTTTCTGAATTCAATTTCCACAGGCAATACCTCCGTAATCAGACCACTTTTTCAAGACGTCGAAAAGCTCATCAAACGAGCCGACGCAGTAGTCAATACTATACTCCACCTTCATTTCCTCTATATCTCCCGACGGCATGAACCAAACTGAATCAATCCCTGCATTCTTGGCTCCCTGCATGTCCGAAGTAAGCGAATCACCAATCATGATACATGAGGACTTGCGCTCTCCGATCCGGTCTAAACATATTTCGAAAAATCTCACATCCGGTTTTGTAACCCCAATATCTTCGCTGATAAATATGTCATCTATATATTGACCAAGCCCCGTGGAAGCAATTCTGCCTCTTGCGTTCACGGTTGCACCGTTGGAAGCTATATATATCCTAGCCCCTGATATCTCATTCTTAATTCTCTTCACCAGTTCCAATGCACCCTCCAGCAACACACCATTCACGGACATTGTCAGGATGAATTCATGGTTTATTGTCAGTGGATCCAAGTTCGTCGAATCGCCATCACATTGCTTGAACACGTTTTGAAACCGTTTTATAAAGAGCTCCTCTCTCGTGATCGTCCCTTTTTCCAATTCCAACCATAGAGACTTATTATTCTCTTTGAACGCACTGTATATTTCGTCAGAGAAAGAAAGGCCGTTTTTCTCAAGCACGATTCCAAGCGCTTTTTGTTCGGAAGCGTGAAAATCAAGTAAAGTCTGATCCAAATCAAAAATAAAGTTCCGATGCATCATATCTGCCCCTCTACAAACCGAGTCTGGCGTGGCTCGTTGTGTCCAGCTCGACAAACCGGGATTTGTCTGAATAATACTATCAATGACCCCATAATACCACTGTTGCCAAAACCTGTCAACAACGCAAAAAGAGCCCTCGGACAAATATCCGAGGCCCCTTCTCAATTTACAAAACAAAATTCATCAGGTTTTTCTCCGTCTTGCAAATAATTGAGAATTGTAGTATAATGTCGGGAACAGGAGGTGCCAACGCTAATGTCACAATTTAACCAGAACCCCTATCCTACCGGTATGATGAACGAACAACAGTTTAATCAGATAAATAATGCTTTTAATAGCTACTGCAAAGTAATGCGTACGCCTAAGCTGGGGGCAACCCCCGTTGTGATTACTGTACTTGAGGGTTTAGTATTAACACTTATCATTACGGCTCTCGGAGGGAAGCTTTGGGTTGCTATGGCCATAGGAGCCACAGTAAGTGCTGTGTTTGCTTTTCTTCTCTGGCTTCTCAAAAGATATCGAAGAGCCGCTTCAAAAAGATTCAACTCCTTCCTTGCCGCAGACGGCGGGCAGGGAATGTTGATCGACTTTGCCTCGGCACAACCCATTGCGAACGATCAGTTTAGGCTTGGCAGATACTATCTGTTTATCAAAAACGGAGCTGTACTCAGGCGTGACAGCATTACCGATGTGGTAAGCATACCAACTCATTCGTGTATAGGTTTGAACGTTACTGTTAATGATGAGAACGGCAAAATGTCATTTCTGATTTGCAGGTTGCATAGGCTGACAGCCGGAGCAAAGATTGCTGAGATACGAAATATAGTGCTGCAACCATGCCGTAGGTCGCCACTTTCCCCTTCGGGATTCTCTTAACCGCCTCGTAAATCCGCATCGTCGGCGTATCTGTGACAAGATTTATCGTCTTTGATATATCGTGCAGAGCTTCCCCTGAAGAACATAGCCTATCTTTTCATAGCACGCGTTCGATGCCGTGTAATCAGCATTTGTATATAACATTGGAGTATATCCCTCTTCCCTCGCCATTGAGGTGACCTGATACACCAAATGCTCCGCATAGTACTTTCTTCTGTACTCCGGTCGGGTGAACACAAGGTTAACAGAAGCCATATTCTCCGTCGGATCGTATTTACAGCAGGCTACATTGACATCATTATTATTCTTCCAAAAAAACATCTTTCCCGAATCGATAAAGTTATTTGCATCTTCCCGATATCCTTCACGGTCCTTTTGATCAACACCGGTATCCTTATGAAACAAATCCATTAATTCTACCAACTCTTCAACATCCTCTGTTTGACATTGATAGATGTTTCCATCTGCTTCGCTTATCGGTTCAATCGGATTTTGGCAATCATAAGCAAACATATTCAGAAAAACCTCGTAGTTGTATCCATCTTTCTCCGCCCTATTCATCACGTATTCCGCAAGATCATACTTCATGTTAAACTTGTATTCACCGCCCAACAACGAGTTTTCCTTCGCCAGTTGATATGCTTTTTCCATCTCATCTTCCGTTGCGTCATCCGGCGTCCAAATCCAAATCGGAAACGGATGATCCGAATAGCAAAGAATCATCCTCTCATGATCGGATAACAGGATTTTGCACTCCCAGTTTCCTGATATTATATGATGTAGCACGTAAAACGTGTACCTGTCCTGCTCTAAAAGCTTGAAGTCCCTCTCATCTACATAATTGTCTATCCTATCCATTCTGTCCACTCAGTCTCCTTAAATCCAACCAACACGTACCCGTCACCTACCGCCAATGGTCTCTTAACAAGCATACCATCCGACGCAAGCAGCTTAATCTGCTCGTCCTCGCTCATATTCGGAAGCTTTTTAGAAAGTTCCAGCTCGCGATAGATCATCCCGCTCGTATTAAAAAATCTCTTGAGCGGAAGACCACTTGTTTGCCAAAATCTCCGAAGAGTCTTCTCATCCGGATGGTCTGTTTTGATATCTTTCTTATCATATGAAATATTTCTGTCATCAAGCCACTTGAGTGCCTTCTTACAGGTTGTACATTTGTCATAGCAATATACAGTCAACATATTCATTCCTCCTTTGCAAACTTGAGGGTATCGGAAACAGCTATTTCCTCTCATCTTTTTCTATACATGACAAGTTCCGGATTTTCCCCTTCCGGTCCATATGTAGAAACCAATATAAACTCTGCATTTGCGAGCACACCGAAGCATCTGTCTCCACCGAACTCGGATTCAAGTTGATTCCCAAGATAGGTTGTCTGATCATCCAAAAACCTTATGTTCATGTCATTTGGAAGGCGATATGCGAGATTTACATACTTTCCGACAAGAGCATTCAACTTCTCAACCTTTGGCATGCCTTCAATATGCAGATCATTAATCTCATCAATAAGCTTCTTTTTGAACTTTTCAAACTCTCCATCATCGCTGAGTTCTTCATACCTCTTCCAGTAATCAAGCTTCGGAAGTGTATCCTTCATATAAGCTCGCGCCTCCTCTTCGGAAAACTCATCATTCACCATGTGTTCCACACATACATCGATCAGCTCATCCATGTTACTGTAGGTATATGTACCATCTGCGTAACACCATTTACAATAGGCCTCGTTCGGCGTACCATCCTTCTCTCTGCTGATGAGGTCGTCTTCCAATGGCATCCCGCAACACTGACAAATACTCTGCCTCGGCGCTCCTAAAAGTGTATTGATCGACACATCAAAAACATCCGAAAGAAGTTTAAGAGTATCCGTATTGGGCACGGTCTCCCCGTTTTCCCATCGAGATACAGCCTGTCTTGTCACAAACACTTTTTCAGCCAATTCTTCCTGCGAGTAACCACTTTTTGTTCTGAGTTCAACTATAACATCTTTCGTATCCATTTGAATCCTCCTTTCACTTATATTTATATCAGAACCAAGTGTGTTTGACAAGCAACCGGCAGTTGCTATCTTTCAGCACAAAGTCGGCAGCGGAGGAATCTTCAGTGACATCACATAGATCTGACAGGGATTTGCCTCATCCCAAAGGAGCGGTAAAACTTCGAACTCCTTGAATCCACAGCTTATGTAAAATAGATTTGTCCTGTCATAATCCTCATACACGCCCATCTTCACAGTCTTGACCTGCATGAACTCATATCCTTGCAATCTGGCAGTTTCTTTCGCCCTTTCTACCAGTTGCCGGCCAACACCATTTCTGTGATGTTCTTTCAAAACTCCCATGACAGCCAGTTCAACAGTAGCCTTTCCCGTTTCTTTTAAACAAAGAAATCCAATAGCCTCATCTTCTTCCTTTACAGCAAATAATGTCCAATCAGCGCTGCCTGAAATGTATTCTTCTCTGCTCTCTTCTATTCCAAACCAGTCTGTGAGAGCTTCCAGTACTTTTCTAGAAATAGCCTGCTTTTCTTTTGAATTCTTAATCTCTACTATCATCCTTTTATATCCTTTTCATCATTTCTGCGTTTCATCCGGATAATTCCAGAAACCGCCTGTATGGAAGTTTTCATTACCCAATGGTTTGTCACTTCTATCGTAAATTCATATCCTCTGTTCCGGGGATGATCCATCAAACCTTTTTAATCCTATGAAGTGTTAGAACCGTACAGTCTCCCAAGGTGGAAATGCCTAAAATATTTTTCCCATACGATATTACAGGTGGAATAAATGAGAAGAAATCCAGCTTATACTCTCCATATTCTTCTGGAATATCCAGCTTTGTAAGATTAGTAACAGACATATCTTTGGTCTTCTTTCTATATCCCAGAATTGTTGCCAGAGACTTGGAAGTCTTACTTCTAAAGGAGCCTGCGTGCTCCAGATTTATAGCATCTACCAGAGTTGGCTCGAAGGATGCCATGAAGGGAAGAATAAACTCTTTGGACTGATCATCCTCCAATTTTTTCGTCATGAGTTTCTGAACCTTTATAGCATTTTCCTGAAATGATTTATTATAGTTATATGCATACTTAATGGAGATACCAGTTGCCTGATTACTCATGCATCTGTTACCGTCCTTACGATAGTCTACGGCGTAACCAACATCAGCCTTTCGACCAAGCTGTCTGAGAAATGCCGTAGTAATATAAGCAGTAAATCCTATATTCCATTCCTTGCATTTCCCTAGCATCATATTAACCTTTTCAGGCTTTATGATATATTCATCGATGGTAGACTCATGTTCTTTCCAATAGGTTTCATACGCCTTATCCATATCAGAATAATTAAAGGATTTCTTCCTCTCATCCTTGTTCCACTTCTTGTTATAGGATTTGGGAACAAATGCCAGTAGTCCTAGTCTATCTCTTTGAGATTTATCATCCAACGGGCCGGCAGAAATGAGTCTGATATTTGAGTACTCCAGCTTCTCACCAGAAAGAGCCTTCATGAAGCTCTCGATGAAATACACTAAGGATTTTCCATCTCCCCCTAAATGATGCATTAAGAAGATAATACTGCAACCTTCTTCATTCATTTCATAACAAAAAGCTTTAAGAAACTCCCCCTCCTCAATCTTAAAACGGATTTTCTCTTCTCTTTTCAGTATTTGACGCCATGATGATTCTTCGAAAAATATCTTGTTGCTTCTACATTTTTGACTATTTGAGGAGTTTACCGGATTTCCTTCTTTCTGTCCTTCAAAGTTTTCATTTTCATAATATGCAGTTCCATCTTCCTCAAGTACCACTCTGCAACATAATATTTCATAGACCTTAGTTGCCTCTTCGAAGGCTGAGCGTAAACCATCTTCATTCACATTTCCCTTTATATGAACACGCATAGCTATCACAATACTTACATCAAAAAGATCACTTCTTTCTGTTTCAATCAAGTATCTCATGCTACATATCTCCTTATCGCTTTCACCCACTGCTACATAACCCCAACACGATTGATTTTTCCTGGAAACCATATCTCTTATAAAAATCTATCGCGTTATTCCCAAATACGACCTTCACATCGATATCTCCGATTTCAAGTTTTTGAAACTTCTCCATCGCCCAATCCATCAACTCCGCGCCATAACCGTGTCCTCTCTCCTGCTCCAACACGACAAGATACTCTAATACTCCCTTTCCATCGTCAGCACTGATTTTACAGAAACCTACAACCTTTTGATCATCCTCTATTACAGAAATAGATGATTTCCCGCTCTTCAATTCACTCTTAAAACTCTCTATCCTCTGTTCAGACGGAGTAATCGGATAGTATCCCTCAAAATGAGCGGACACCTTATTGTGGTGTTTCGCCAATTCCTCCAAACAATCGTATAGCTTGTCCGTTTCTTCATAGCTTATCTCTCTCATAATTTGCACTCCATAATGTATTCTTCATCATCTGCAACAATACAGTGATCTGCCCTGCCTGATCCGAAATCTTCGTAATAGATCTTCAATTCAGGCTGCTCAATGATGTCTCTCGAAGGAGATGCTACACCTTCCGGAATAAAAATCGCTTCGTATAAATAATCCTTCAATAAATCTATCTCAGATATTTCTATTTCCCGTAATGTCATCATGCTTACCTTTCTCCCAGTCAATCATTTTCCTTGAAAACCTTCATCATTTCGTTTGTCAAACTAAGACTGTTCGGTTGGAGCTCGATATCTTCTCTCCTAACCCATGCCGCATATTTCAGTTCATCCTCATCCATCTTTATTTCATTATCACCATCCGCCTCACAGAAGAATCCCACGAGGATATCCTGCGCCATGCCCCAAGGTTGCGATTTGTAGTAGCGGACATTTTTTACCCTGATACCGGTTTCCTCCATCACTTCACGATGCACGGTTTCTTCAAGCGTCTCCCCAATTTCCGTAAACCCGGCGATCAGAGCACTATGCGCATAACCCCTCCTGTACTTCGTGATCAACAAACAGTCACCCTTTATCACTCCCACGATAACCGCCGGATTGATCCTGGGATAGATAATATTTCCGCATTTGGGGCATCGTAAAGCTCTTTCTTTTTCATGAAAAATAAGCCGATCGGCACATCTCCCGCAGAATCTGTTGTCAGTATACCATCTCCATAAATGATATGCGGTAAAAACGATAAATACATCTTTTTGAACAGAAGTGTTCCGTATATCTCTCAAATCATGATATGTGTACCCATCCTTATCTGTACCGGTCGTGTCCAGCGACAGAAAATATCGCCTGTCATCCAGCGAAAACAGATATACTAACTGAAGATCCTTCCCCTCTGATCCACTGATAAATGAAAGTCCTCCGGCATCCTCACAAGCCAAAATCCTTCCATCGACATCAAATTCTAAAACAATATCACCATCTTTGATCTCTGCCGAAAAAAACGCGTTGTCTAATCTACTCGGAAAAATATCCTGTATCATGCCTGAACCTGACCTTTCCGATATCTCCCGAAGAAGATACCATCATCAACATACTTAGATGTTTCCGACACCCACATGGGGAACTCTCCTTTTTCCAGTATGGTCTGTCCATTGAGCATTCCCGTGTGAAAAGAGATATGACGAAACTGTCTCAGGATAAGCTCCATTCTTGTATATCGACACCCATCAGGGTTCTCATAGAGCATTTTATCGGTAAGTGTATCAAGATAATTGTAAGTTTTTTTCTCTACTTGATTCAGGTATTCCAAAAGCTGCTCATCCGTCAGAACAGCTTCACAAGGCTTCTCCGGATTATCCATGCCTTCAACATGAAACGACGGTTCCTCATAATCATTTGGATTGATAAACCATTTGTCCGCAGAATGAACTGCATGATACACCCAGCGCCAACATGGAGCCCCATAACACATTGCATCTCTATCATAGGTTTGTATGGATGTCCTTATGTTCAAGAAATTCGGTTCTACTACTTCTCTGATAATCCTACATAGTTCATTTCCCATGGCTACCATTCCTCCTTTTTCTTCGTCAAAACCATACATTCTACAGAAGCATAAACCTCCGAAACCACTTCAAAATCAATTCTCACTTTTCAATGTTTTTATCAAAAAATATTTCTTCAATTTTGGATCCTTATCTTCACGAATAAACTCTATGCTGTATCCAAGTTTTTGGTAAAACCCCGGTGCCTGAAAACCAAAAGTTGTCAGCGCAATCTTGTCATATCCTTTTCCGCTGTAGTACTCCTCCACAGCAGAAACCAGCCGGCTTCCCAGTCCCGTTCTTCTGTATTTTTGATCCACAATCAAATCACCAATATGAACTTCATTGTAGTACGCCCGACCTACTATCACGCCTACAATATTTGCCTCGTCGTCTTCTGCCGTGAAACAGAATTCATCGAAATTGAGCTGAACCTGGTTTTCTATGGCGTAATCCGAAAACGCCTCGCCTAAAAAATCACCTATTTTATCTGTTTCCTCTTCCACCCTTTTAATAACCGGTTTGATCATAGTTTGTCTCCTTTTTATCCTCATCCTTATGCGAACTCGCACATCATAATAGTCTCATAATACCATTATAGCGTATACCTGTCAACAAAGTACCTGTAATGAGTCCCATCCCACCAATGCCGAATCATCCCGAGCGAAATCGCAGATAGTTTTCCATCCAAGAGTAATCCGTAATTCAAAGCATTGAATGAACCGGAAATCTCTCTTATATATTCCATTAATTGCCGGTCATCACTCCAATCATCATTCCATGGTTCCCCACCAAATGATAGTCTATACAATTCTGCCATTTCAGGCAGATAAGAATCATCCAAGACTATAAATTCTTCAGTAGTTTTCAAATCTACATTGCTCATATACCTTATCTCCCAGAAGTGTGATGGCCTGTTTAGGACAGTTACTGATACATCGATAACACATGGTACATCTGTCATTTGATACTACTTTACCATCCTGTATCCTCAGATTCCCCATCGGACAGTTATCTACGCAAACTCCACACAGGACACAATCATCATTTATCTTCAGTTTCTTGGAATAACCGGTTGTTTTCCGATAGAACCACAATCGCTGTCCCATTAATCCGACAATGTGAGAAAACAGGCTGAGACCCTCTCGCGGATATTTGTTTCTCTCCATTATTTCTTTTGCCGCTTTCTCGATCTTCAGATCCGCTCGTCTAATTATTTCCCTGTTTTGATCCGCCGTCTTTTTCAGAAGCTTACTATCACAAACAGCGTCAGGCATCTTTATTTGCATGCCGCCTATAATCACTGCACCATGTTTTCTGAGAACCCTGGCGCAGCAGCCTGTCCCATCACCTGAAAAAGCCCCCATCGTAGTCATACAGAAAACCTTTTTTCCGTTCCAAATATTGTTGTTCCTCTTGATAAAATCACGAATCATATATGGGGCGTTTGAAAACTGTGTTGGATATGCAAGAACAACTGTGTCATGTTCTTTGACCCTTTTTACAATGGTTTCTTCATCAGATACTGACAGCGCAATCATTTCCGAATCAGCGCTGATCAGATCCAATAGTTTGATTATGCAGTGCTTCGTGTTTCCTGTACCACTTAAATATAATCCCAGCATGTTTACTCCTTAACTCATCGGCGTCGTTAGTTATCAAACTCACTCCTAACCCTCCCTGGTATCATCCACAGGATTTAATGCCCTCCGCTCTGTTCGGTACTATTCCATAGATCAAAAATGGCATCATAATCATCTATTGTTACTTTCCGGATTGAATAATCTATAACAATTCCCCTTTGCATCAATAACCAATCCTCCTTCATCATCCCAGTCAGTCATAGCCGTTTCCACCGGATATGATTCAAATTGGTCCTTCATCA
The DNA here is from genome assembly GCA_036343395.1 of Eubacterium sp. Taxonomy (GTDB): domain Bacteria; phylum Bacillota; class Clostridia; order Lachnospirales; family Lachnospiraceae; genus Eubacterium_F. The sequence continues at coordinate 15,181 of JAZASH010000017.1, forward strand.
TAGCGTTCATTGTCTGTAACTGTTTTACGGAGTCCAGACTCATATGATTCTCATAGTCATCCAGACTAATCTCTTTCCATGGGTTGTCAGACCGGTCAGTGAACTTTTTATTTTCAATCACCATATTGCATCTCCCCCATGATTCGTTTAAATAAAGGAACGCGTCCGGATCCGTATGGCGCTCTCTAAATCCAACACTCTCATAGCATTTTTTCGCACGATTGTTTTCCGTAAATACCATCAGTTGTACCGCCCCCGCTTTTGTAACATCAAAGGCATATTGCACCGCCCGGCGAATCAGCTCTTTTCCAAGACCCATTCCGCGTTTTTCCGAATCAACCATTACAAATTTGAGCATTCCTTCATTGGTATCACGATTCAGCGAATAGCAGAAAAAACCAACCGGGTTATCTCTCTCATCCATGGCTACATACGGGGAATCTCCACATCTTGAGGAAATGTCCTCCAACAATTCATCGAAAGAATTTCTCTCAAGAGGAAACTCTGTACGATTAGCACACCACATAGCGTGCGTTCTTTCATCTGTTATCCAATGTTTTATTATCTCGAAATCCCGGTCAGGATTATAAGGTCTTAGTTTCATCTGAATCACCGCCTTCATCTCATTCTTCAATTAATCGATTTTTCTCCCATTTTATTATTACCGTCAGAAACCGTCAACATCACGCGGTCGAAATGTGTGATCTTTTCGCTAACAAGCTTTTGAGGTTCATAATAAAGGAAATACTGATTCTCGTCAGAACCGTAGCTTACTGATTCCGGAATTTTTCCGTACTACAATTCACAAAAAAACTCTATCTCTTCCCCCAAAGGGCCATAACAGAACGCCACTCTGACAGGATACTCCGGAGAAGAATCCATGATCCGATCATCCGGCTCGATAAACACATCGTAACCGGCTGCTTTGACTCTGTCCGTGACATCATCAACATCATCTGTGAGTAGAGCAATATGGCGAATTATCCCTTTTTGATGCTCACCATCTCCATTCGTGAAGACCTCGATCAGTCCATTCCCGGTATCTATCATAAAGCCATCCGACCATTCTCTTCGCATTTGTAATCCCAAAACATCCAAATAAAACTCCTTAACTCGCTTTATTTCATCGGGATTTTCACACTTCATCGAAACATGGTGTATTCCCTGTATCATTTTTTCCCCTCCTCTAGTCCGACAAACCGGGATTTGTCTGAATAATACTATCAATGACCCCATAATACCACTGTTGCCAAACCCTGTCAACAACGCAAAAAGAGCCCTCGGACAAATATCCGAGGACCCTTCTCAATATACAAATAGATTTTGGCTTCACCCTACGCGGTTCACGCTTTTTGTGCATTGCTTCCGAAGGAAGACATTGCTTCCGAAGGAAGACATTGCTTCCGAAGGAAGACATTTAGCCGCCTGTGCGGCGGCTAACAAATCGAGGATATCGCATATTTTTCCAAGTCAACCCTGCCATCCTTAACCTCAATCCCCTCTGCTTCCAGCCGACTCTGCTGAACACCGGCACCTCCGAAAACAAACGCATCCGCCAGCTCTCCTTTTGCATTGAGTACACGGTGACAGGGGATATGTTCCGGATCAGGATTTTTGTGAAGTGCATTCCCCACCGCCCGGCTCATTCGCGGATTTCCGGCCATAGCCGCCACCATACCGTAGGTAGCTACTTTCCCCTTCGGAATTCTTTTGACCGCCTCATAAATCCTTTTCGTCGGTGTATCTGTGACGAGATCATAACTATCCGCAATCATTCGTTTGACTTCATCTTCAGGAATCGAGCCATCAAGAATGATTGTGTTCCAGTGTTCCTTATTCTGATGATACGCCGGAATGACAGATGGATAGGTCTTTCTCCAAAAATCTCTCCACTCCGGATCCACCTTCACATTCACCCAGACGGATTCATTTTTCTCATAGACAAGCATGAATGTCTTTTTACTCCCCTTCACACGGATCAACTGCCAGTTGTCATCGTGAAACGGTGCATCCTGATAAGTGTCTGGAAAGGACAGACCGTATTTCAATAATTCCGCTTTATTCAACTTTACAATCATTCCTCCTCCACAAATCATGCTTTTTCGTATGTATACCATTCATGTGTCCCAGAGACTTCAAAACCAGTAGAGCACGCCAGCCTCATAGAAGCTTCATTCCTGGTATCACAGCCCCAAGTCGGAGTCTTTCCTCTTCGGAGTGTTTCATTTACCATGGCTGATACAACGATTCTTCCATATCCTTTTCCTCGACATCTTTCATCTGTCTCAACGCCGATATCCACAAAATCATTTGAGATCGCAGAAGAAAAAGCGCATGCTACCATTCGATCACCTTCGATCAAACAATACCCAAATCCGTTCTTTAGGAACTCATCCCGACTTTCCCACGAAAATGTCGGGATAATCCTTCCCGTCATTAGTTCGTAGTTGTCGGATGATATTCTCTTCAGCTTTGATTCCATTTCAAACGGGATAGTGCTTTTTACTCCGACAAATCTGAAAGCATAGCGTTCATACCTCCGAACCATTGGATCCTTCTGCATCAGTTGCTGTAGACGAATGTCATTTTCAACTTGTAATGCCAATCGTCCCGAATGCCCGTCCAACGGATTTTTCATCATGTCTATAATCTCTTCTATGGACTCCTCACCGTAGTCACCAACAATATGGGCAAATCCACAATAGTGCCATATCAATGCGGAGGTCGGGTTTTCGGCATCGTCAACAAATATCTCCCCTTTTTGAAGCCCCTCCGTTATAGATAGCGGGTAGACTTTCTCAACATTGATTCTCTCAAGCAAGTGTTTGACTTTACTGTAATCTGATAGTCTTTTCACCTTCATAGTCATCAAAACCGCCTCCGTCAGCCTAACAATCCGAGCCTGGCGTGGCTCGTTGCGTCCATCCCTACAAACCGGAGTTTATCTGAACAATATTATCAATGAACCCATAATACCACTGTTGCCAAAACCTGTCAACAAAGTACCTGTAAACGGATCATCTCGGCGTAACGCTTGGCATGATTGATTGAAAACTCCCCATGGTACAATCCCTTTATTTTATGGATCTTTGCGTTCGATATCGAATCACGAATCCTTTCTGCAGACCGAAGAATCCCTCTGGTTTCTCTGTCTCCGAAAAAAATGTGAACATCCGCGGCGCATTTTTCTATCGATGGTTTCAAAGTATATTCGGTATTGGCTTTAAGAAATCCGATATAATCCGCCTTGGCTATCCCGCACGTGTCCCTGAAATACTCTTCAAATAATTCCTGTTTCATATGAAGCGACTTGAATTGCAGTTTAGAAAACCATTGGCGTCGGATCAGGCCGTAGCAACTGCTAAGCGCCGGGCGCATCAAAGCGTTGGTTATTTTTGAGGGAATCACCATGGCGCTCTCGATCATCGCATATCGGCAAACATCGCCTCTTCCGGACAGGATTTCAAGCAGTATCTGTCCCCCGAGCGACAATCCTCCGATCAATAGTACCTTTCCGCCAAATCTTTCGTCGATAAACTCGATGATTTCCTCCGCATTTTTTTCAATGCTTTGAAACCCTCTGTCACTCCCTGCATGACCGTCAAGAATCGGAATAATGATATGGTAGGTGTCTTGTAATTCTTCCGCCACTTCACGATAATTCCACCAGGACAGTCCCCCACCATGAAGAAATACCATAGTCTCTTTGTTATCGACACCAAACTCCTTATAGTTCATATAGCTCCCCTCTGTCTTTTTCTTTCCGGAAGTTCAGCAAACATACCATCTAAAAGTTCCCATTCATTTTTCAGAAGTCTGTATTCTCTCCACCGATAAACTCAGAGTTGTTTGACTCTTCGGCTTCCTTAACAATGCCAATGCCGCATAATGCAACACTTCAAACTGTTCAGGTGCTATCCTGTCAAGTAACTGTCTGTGTTCAGAATCCCATTTAGCAAGTTCCTCAGCGTCAAGGGAGGCTCCCACACCCCTACAGGCCTTCAAGCGTCCATGCCAGGACTCTTTTGTAAACGGAACCATCACTTTATATTCTTCATGATCTTCCGGTTCAAAATAATCATAAGCAATATCAGGGATCCATATCGGATGAATGGTTTCTCCGGCACCTGACCAGTCAGGGCTGTACTTCAAAACAAGATCCTCGCTTGCCCCCGCAATCTTGTCTTCATATGGTAACCACGCCATATAAAGGATCAGAAGTTTTCCGTCTTTCTTTAGTAGTTTCGACAATTTAGGCATGACCTTTTCATGATCAAAATACCAAAAGCACTGACAGGCAGTGATAACGTCAAAGGTCTCATCCGGAAAATCAATATCCTCAGTAGATACAGCCCGAAAATCGATTATCATGTTTTTCTCTTCAGAAAGAATCCTCGCTTGTTCTATCTGTTCCGGAGATATATCACATCCAACCCAGTCTGCACCGTATCGGTACATATTTCTCGGGAGTACTCCCGTACCGGTCCCCAGATCCAGAACCTTCTGGCCTTTGATACATAGGTCTCTATCTACTATTCTATTATAGAATTCATCCGGATAAATGTCTCTGTATTTGGCATATTCTCTTGAGGTTCTTCCCCAATCAAACGCTTTCCCCGAATCAATCCTGCTATCTCGAATTTCCATATTCATATCCTTTCTCGTCTCAATATGCAATCAGCCAAATACAAACTGTCGCACGAATCCACGATTCTGTGAAATCACAAATTGTGACTTCACGGTAATCCTTCCCAATCTAAATCATTATAACACTTGCGGATAAGGATTGGAATAACCTTTTTACAAATTTTTATTTATTCTCTGTCGATTCGATCTGTGTCGGATTATAGGCAAATGAAACAATCTTGAATTTCTGTCCGGTTTTTGTTATAATACTTGTGTTTTCGGTGGTTTTGCGGACTCTGAAAGGAGCGTGGGATGGTGCAGTATAAGGTTCTGATAGTCGATGATGACGAGGTGATAGCCGGGTCTACGGCGGAGTACTTCAATATGTTTGATGTATCGTGTGCTTATGTCACAAGCTTTGACGAGGCGGTGACTTTTCTTGACGAGCACCTGGTCTCGCTCCTTCTTCTCGATATAAACCTCGGGGACAGGTCGGGCTTTGACTTGTGTAAAAAGGTACGTGAAAACTACGATATGCCCATCCTTTTTATCAGCGCCAGGACGAGTGACGATGATGTGCTGATAGCGCTGAATATCGGCGGGGATGATTATATAAAAAAGCCGTTTACTTTGAGTATTTTATTGGCAAAGGTGAAGACGATACTTGCTAGGTATGAGAAGGCGAGGGAGGCAGCCGAGGTGGCTGCGGTTTCTGCTCCGGCCGGAGGTGCTGCTGTATCGGGCGCTGTATCGGAGGGTGGGTCGGTCAGCTTGAACGACCGCATTACGCTGGATACCGACACACACAAGCTGAAGTGTGGGGACAAGCCGGTCAGCCTGAAGGCCATGGAGTACAAGCTGCTCAAGTATCTTGTCGATAACGCCGGAAGAGTTGTCACAAAGGATGAGCTCCTCAGAGATGTCTGGGAGGATGAGTTTATAGGTGAGGGTACTCTGGCTGTGCATATCAGGCATTTGCGGGAGAAGATCGAAAAGGATCCGAAGGAGCCCGAGGTCATAAAGACCGTTTGGGGCGTAGGATATATGATAGAAATGGGAGGCTCGGTTTGAAAGGGTATTTCAGGATAGTCGGGCTTCTCGGTATCATCTTCGCGGCAGGCATCGTGTTATTTGTACTGATCACGGGCAGAAACGGTGGAGTGGATCTCGGCAGGGAAGAAGCCATAGTAAAGCTGAATGATATAGTTTATGATGCGCTGGAGCATTGGGATGACCCGGCGGCTCTGGATCAAAAGGGATATGAGGAAAGCTTTGTGATAGTCGATCCCATGGGGACAAAGCTGTATTCTTCACAGCCCGGGGACAGCGCGGATGAACGCATTTCTGTTGAAACGGCTATTAAGAAAGATTATCTGTACAGACCGGTCATCAAGGATGGGCGTGTCCTCGGCTATGTGATGATGCTTGACGGCTCGGACGGTCTTAAGGGGGAGCGGGTAGTATTTGTGATCGCGCTGACGGTGGTTGGAATTATATTTATCATCGCAGCGATACTGTTCGGTGTTTATGTAAAGCGTAGCATAGTCGCTCCGTTTCAGAAGTTGAAAGGCTTTGCCGGACGGGTTGCGGAGGGCAAGCTTGATGAGCCGCTGCTGATGGACAAGGGGAACATGTTTGGTGCATTTTCCGAGAGCTTTGACATCATGCGTGAGGAGCTTTTTGCTTCGAGGGAGAGGGAAATCTCTCTGCAAAGACGGGAGAGGGAACTCGTGGCGTCGCTGAGTCACGATCTGAAGACGCCTGTCACCGGTATCAAGTTGACCTGCGAGGTTTTGAAGGCGAAGCTGGACCAGGGGGCGGCGATCCCGGATTTGGGTGAGAAGCTTGACAATATTTATAAGAAAGCCGACCAGATCGACGTATTAATATCCGATCTGTTGTCGTCGACTATGGAGGAGCTGAATGAGCTCAAGGTGAGCTGTACGGATGAGAGTTCGGTGGTTCTTTCGGATATTGTCAGTCGCTATGATGACAAGGGACGCGCGTCTCAGGGCGAGCTCCCGGAGGTTATCATTCATATTGATGTGAAGCGTATGAGTCAGGTGATCGGAAATATCATTTCTAATTCATATAAATACGCCGACAGCGAGATCCGCGTGAGTTACAGGCTCGTGGAGGAGTTCCTCGAGATGAGGATAGAAGACTTCGGTCCGGGAGTGCCGGAGGACGAGCTCGGGCTTATCACCAATAAGTTTTATCGCGGAAAGCAGTGGGCAGACAGTAAGCAGGAGGGCAGCGGCCTCGGGCTTTATATCTCGAAACTTCTTATGGAAAAGATGGACGGCGAGCTCGTGCCGGAGAATACGGAAGGTGGGTTTAGCGTCGCGCTGCTGATAGCGCTGAGTTAAGAATTTGATAAGAATTTCGCAATAGTCTGATAAAGAAGTTTAAAAAGAAGTCGTATATAATACATACTGTAACTATCTCTGAGAAAGGATGTATTATATATGGCTTCTTCTATTTTAAAAACCGAAAAACTCTGTAAATCTTTTTCAAACGGCGGAGTGCAGCAGCACGTCATCAAAAACCTCGACCTCGAGATCACGGAGGGTGACTTCTCCGTGATCATGGGTTCCTCGGGCTCCGGCAAGTCCACACTTTTATATGCGCTTTCGGGCATGGATAAACCGAACATGGGCAAGGTTATCTTCGATGACACCGAGATCCAGGAGTACTCCAACGACGAGCTTGCGATCTTCCGAAGAGGGAACTGCGGATTTGTATTTCAGAGCGTTTATCTGATTGATAATCAAACTGTTCTTGACAACGTGCTCACGGGCGCGCTCATCGTACAAAAGAATTCCCCGGAGCTCGTAAAAAAAGCGAAGGAGCTTCTGGTAAAAACAGGGCTTACGGAGGAAGATTTCAAGAAGTATCCTAACCAGCTTTCCGGCGGTGAGGCACAGCGTGTCGGGATAGTCAGAGCCATCATCAATGATCCGAAGATCCTCTTTGCGGACGAGCCGACCGGGCAGTTGAACTCAGCATCGAGTAAGGACGTTCTTGACATCTTTAGTGACATACATAAAAACGGTCAGAGCATCGTCATGGTAACTCATGATATCAAGACCGCGCTTCGCGGGACGAGGGTGCTTTATCTGCGCGACGGCGGTATCGTAGGCGACTATCACATGCCGGTTTACGGAGAGGACGATGTGAAAGCCAGGAGAGCGGGGCTCTCGGATTTTCTGGAGGATATGGGCTGGTAGAATTCGGTCCGTCGGAAAATATCTATCAATAAATGTATGTACCTGTATGTGCAAAAGGGAGATAAAAATGAAGATACTCAGATTATCCTTGTTTAATATAAAAAAGAATAAAAAAGAAGTATTCGGCATTCTGTTTATGACGATGGTCACGACACTGATGTTGTCGATCGTCATGATCAATCGTGACAGGATCGACACGGCCTTTGAGGACAGCTTCACCGCTTCGGGAAGCAAGGACTACAGTGTGGGCTTCAAGACAGATAAATACCGCGATGAATTCCGCACGATCCTCGAGGATGATTTTGCAGCGGAGGACATATCCGAGGGACGTTTGATCGGGGCGTATCTGGTGGATACCTATACACCGGACGGCGATACCGTGGCCTACAATTATAGCCTGATCACGGAGAGAAGCGAACGCAAGCTGGAGAGTTTCAAAAAACTGGATCAGCTGCCGGAGAGTGAGATCGCGAAGCTCGAGCATCCGATATGGTTGCCGGTGAACTTTGAGATCGTGAAGGGGTATGAGGTCGGAGGCGATTTTACCCTTATGAAGGGAGGAAAGGAGTACGTCTTTACGATCGCCGGATTCTATGAGACGGGTTTGATGAGCTCCGATGGGTATGCTCATAAAATCATATTATCGGATGAGGATTACGAGCTTTTCAGGATGATTTTCAGCTCGGCCGAGGATTATTCCTTTGAAATAACGAGCTTGTTTTTCAACGCACCGGCCGGTTTTGATTATGATTCCTATATAGAGAAATGTAATGAGGCAGCGTCCGAGGATATCAGCTTCCGGACCTTGTATTTCAATCACAATTCCGAAAGAATTAATGAGAGTGCGTTCCTGAGTATATTAATGTTTATGCTCATTTTTCTGTCACTCGTAACTCTGGTGGCGGCGCTGTTTGTGATCCGTCACAAGATATCCGGTGATATCGAGGATCAGATGCAGAGGATCGGTGCGCTGGAGGCACTCGGTTATCGTTCGCGTGAGATATCGCTTTCCTATGTGTGTGAGTATGTGATATCCGGCGGGCTCGGTGCCGTTCTCGGAGCAGGTGGGGCGCTCCTATGTACACCGTTAGTAAACAGTATGATCCGCGCAACCTTGGGACGTGAGGCCCATGGATTTGAGGGTGTTGCTATGGCGGTGTTATCTGCATTTGCAGTGCTCCTTCTGGTTGTACTCTTCGCGCTTTCTAAAGCAAGAACAGTCAAAAAATATCCGCCTGTTGTAGCCCTCCGTAAAGGCATCCGGACTCATAATTTTAAGAGAAACAGGCTACCGCTCGAGAAGTCCCGTCGGGACATCAATCTGGTTCTGGCGATGAAGGGGTTTTTAGGAAATATCAAATCCTCCATCGGGATTTGTATCTGTATTGTAGCAGCGGGAACGGCGATCCTGTTCGGTGCTCTGACCTTTGACTTTTTTAGAAACGGACCGGACGGACTGCTGACTATGATGGGAGAGGATACGCATGCCATGTCAGTTTGCGTGATGAGCGGTGTGGATGCGGAAGCAATCAGTGAAGAGATTTTGACACTTCCGCAGGCGAGAAAGGCGTTCACGATTCACTACAAGAGACAGGTTTCCGTGAAGGGCTCCTCGGAACCCGCGTTGGTATCTTCCTTTAATGATTATACGGACGCGGAGAACATCCATCCTTACCGGGGGCGGTGTCCGGAGCATGACAACGAAGTGATGATCGGCTTGAGCCGGAGTCGTGATGAGGGGATCGAGATTGGAGACAGTATGGTCCTCGAGTACAACGGTATGGAAAAAGAATATATCGTTACCGGTATCATCGGAAGTATGCAAAACGGCGGAACGGTCGTCTACCTCACCGGAGAAGGCTATGAGAGACTGGATATCCATGCCGTAAAGGATGTCGTGCAGGTGTATCCGGCGGAGGGCGTCAGCTTGACCGAGTTGGAAGAGTCGATCAATGAGCATTTCGGAGCGACTGAGGATGCAGGTTCCGCGGATGCGAACAGTGAGGATGGTGTAGAGGCAAGGATAAGTGCCTTTGCCAAAGAGAAGATCGCGACGCTGATGAAGCAGTACGGTGTGACAGATGTCGACTATGCCGTTCAGATCGGAGATGAATTGATCACCGGAAACAGCCGGCCCTTCATCATCAAGGATATTACATCATATGAAGGCATCATCAAGACACAGATAATACCGATTTCAAAATCGTCCAGGGACTTCAGCCTCGGCGGATTGATTATCGTTTCGCTGATCGTCGGGGTGCTCCTGGCCATCATAACCTCGAATGACGTCCGGAGACAGAGACAGCGTCTCGGCATCATGAAGGGACTCGGGTATTCCTCGAAGGACCTGATGAAGCAGATTTCACTGAAGCTGCTGCCGGTGTTCATAGTCGGTGTGGCGTTGGCGACGGTGTGTGGGGTGCTTTTCAATAATTTCTTCTGGGGAATGAGCTTTGCGACGATCGCGGAAAACAATATTATTGTAATTATAATTACTGATGTTTTACTTGTCCTGTTTTGTTATATCGTAACCTATATCAGCGCCGGAAAGATCCGGAAAATATCTGTTACGGAGCTGATGACTGAGTGATTTGTGAACGCGTACTTTACCTGCATATAAAAAGGAGAATACGGATGAATAATAAGCGCAATAGTAATAAAAAAAGAATGGCTGTGATGGTAGCAGCCCTCGGAGTGGCAGGAGCTGTCAGCGGCGGATTTCTCTGGGGGAGCTTAGGAGAAAGCGGCTGTGGGAAGGCTGTGGCAGTGGCGCAGACAGCCGGTCAGGACGTTGCGGGTGGAAATAAAACCGGTCTTGCGGACGGATGGAAGACAGCGAATGAGGAGCTTGTGTACTGTGTTGGGTCTGTCAGTAAAGTCTATGTGACAGCTGCCGTGATGCGTCTGGTGGACGAGGAAAAGGTGAAGCTGGACACTCCGGTCACAACCTATATCCCGGAGTTCAAGATGGCAGATCCCAGATATAAAGACATCACGGTTCGTATGCTGATGGATCACACATCGGGGATCATGGGGACCAGTCGGCGCGGGATGCTGCTTTATGCGGACGACGATAGTCTTCATCTGGATACGATCCTGGAGACACTGTCCACGCAGAGATTGAAGGCAGCCCCCGGTGCGTACGCGACCTACTGCAATGATGGCTTTGATCTGCTGGGCATCCTTGTTGAGAGAGTCAGCGGAATTCCCTATACGGAATATGTGAAAAGGTATATCGCGGCGCCGACCGGCGGGAGTGAAACCGGTACCGGTTATAATTGTGAGGAATTCGACAATCTGGTGCCTTGTTTTACACCAACCAGCAACCGGCTTGAGGATAATATCTGTACGTCGCTCGGAGCCGGCGGTGTGTATGCAACGGCATCGGATGTGACGCGGTTTGGTTCGGCCTTTTTTTCAGGAGAGAAAGCATTGCTCTCGGAGAAAGCAAAAACCGCTATGGCCACGCGCTGGAACGGTGCGGGGGCGGATCCGTCCATGGATAAAAACGGACTCGGTTGGGACAAGGTCGGACGTGAAGGTTACGACGAGGCGGGGATCCAGCTCCTCGGCAAGGGCGGAGATGTCGGCTTGAACCACGCGTATCTGCTCGTTGCGCCTGATGAGAAGATCAGTATATCGGTTCTCTCCAACGGAGGTGCCAGTGCGCTGAATGGGATTTTGTCCTATGAGCTTATGAGAGTAATTATGGAGGACAGAGGCATTCAGATTCCGGAGCAGACCGGAGCCGATATCGAGCCGGTCTCTGATATTCCTGATTCTTACGATGTATACGCGGGTACATATGTGGTCTCGAACACAACGGGTGAGACCATCGATGAGATTACATTTCCCGATCATAAATACATGCACGTTGTCAGTACCGGAGCCTTCAGACAGGATGTGAAGGACTATGTATTGACCGCGGACGGAGACTTTGTGGAGCTTGCCTATGAGGTGGCGGACAGTGGATTGACCGACATGCGGCTGTCGATGAATCCGGCCCGGATTTCTTTCCGCACCGGTCAGGACGGGAAACAGCTGATCTCTGCTGTGGTTCAGAATATCTTTCCGGAGATCGGTACATATGCAGATCAGACCTACGTCGGGGAGAAGATGGAGGAAAACCCTGTCGACGAGTCGGTTATCGATTCCTGGCGCAAGCTGTGCGGCATCGATCTGTGTCTGATGAATGAAATATACTCTTCCGCAAGCTACGATGCGGCGGTCTCGCAGGCCGTACTGCCGGAAGGGTATCCGGGTTACATCTTTATCGTCAGCGACATGGGAATCAGACTTCTGAAAATCGTGGATGATAAACAGGCGGTTTCTTTTCAAATCATTCCGTCCAGCCGCAGCCGGGATCAGGTAGATATAAAGCTTCAGACGGATGGTGACGGGATAACTATGGTTCTCAGTGACGGTACCAAGTTTTGCACGGATGCCGCCTTCCCCGAGTTTGATGGCTCGGAAAAGGAGATCAGTCTCGAGACTGGCAGGGCCAAGTGGTATCGCGTCGCCGATACGGCTGTGAACAGTGAGATCGCGATAGCCGAAAGACCGGAGAACAGCGCAGTATACGTCTTCAATAAGTACGGTGAGATTGTGTACACCTCGCACATCCTCGGTATGACAAATACCCTCCCTATACCTGAGGGCGGCAAGATCCTGTTCCTCGGCGAGGCGGGAGGAAGCATAAAATTGAAGTAAACCACTGTCCGGTCGTAGAAAGGTCGTAGTAAATTATAAAAGCCAACGAAAATTCGTTGGTTTCGAGACCGTCAAGTTTTGTGTAAACTGGTACTTATTATACAGCGAAAAGCCTTGCATCTGCAAGGCTTTTCGCTGGTTTTGTGTTCTGATAGAACTTTTTTCGTCTTCCTGTGATACTTTATGTGAGGCGCTTTAAGAATTTCTCTTTCGTTTTTTCCTCGTATACACTATCACACCTGTACCTGCGCCGAGCACGACCACGATCAGAACTATGATCCAGATAAGCGATGAGCCTCCAAATACCGATGCCTCCGTACTTTCCGTGATCTCCGCTGAAGCTTCTTCCTCCTCTGCCGCATCTTCTCCTGTCCTGAAATACAGATACACGGAGTCAGTTCCCGTTCCCGTCACGGCCTTCTTCCCCAGATCACATGCACCGTTATAACAAAACTCCGAAACCGGCACATCATCAGGGTTTGATGTACTCCCGAATGTATTTGTAAAGGTGTTTGCCAGCACCGGATCACCGGCATTGATATCATATGTTACATATATGGCCTGCCACTGCTGCCCCTTCCAGTTGTGGAGATCCGCCTTCTTCCCGTCCATGGTCGTAGCAACCGTATAGGTCATCTCATTGACTTCCGTCTCGCCTTCGGGATAGGTTCTGGATATCATTTTCGCCGGTATCTCCGTAAACTCCACACCCTTTTTCGGCTTCGCTATACAGTATATCTCATAAGCGGCAAAACCCAACGCTGCTACTGCCCCAACCAGATATAAGATACGCGGCCCCCAACGCACGAGCTTAACCTTCTGGGTCACGGTAGCAGTTTTACTTACCTTTACATACTGCTCATCAATCATCCTTGACAATTTTCCCTTTTCAAAGTCCAAAAAATTTCGCCGTGTGGCATTGTTAATATCTAATACTCTATGTATTCTTACCATACGGTCTGAAGTATTCTTTGTGTTTTTAGCTATAGCTCCTAATGCATCTTCCAACTGAGTTTCAAGCTGGACCGGATGGACACCGGTTATTTCCGCCTTAAAGCCTTCGATCCATTTCATTTCCTCGATATATTTTAACTGTACGGCAGTTCGATGTTGCGTCATAACTTCGATCTCATTACCGAGCTGCTCAACCATCGGATTTTTTACAAATTTCGTTTCAAGTAAGGTCACTACGGTCTTATTTGTTGTAGTTAATCCCATCTCATGGATAAATCCGCCTATCATCAAACCGCCGATAGCAATACTGAACATTGCCAGCAAGCCGCTCACGATGGGATCATCTCCGGTGATACTCCCAAGAAATGAGGAATCACTGGTTGCCATACGCTTCAGCGTATCCTCGGTGATAGCGGTATCGCCCTTAAATACATCACGATCCACACCCTCATATACAGAGTACATACCTTCTTCAAGACTTTCCGATATAGGCTCGACATCTTCAGCCTGTCCTACATACTCCGCAAGGATACCTTCAAACAGATTGTACAAGCCGATTTCGGACATAATATTTTTCTGAGCATCTGTAAGGACATAAGCCATGACATACAGATCACTTGCCTGCATATCGCCCTTCATAAAGAAGTCATACATGGTCTGCTCACCATACGGAGTATCCTTCAGTGTCAGAACCAAAGCTTCTGTCGAGTAGTCACTCACTGCGTCAATCGTATCCGCGGTAACATCTGTCGTCTCAACCAGAGCGTCATACATCTCATCAATGGTGGAATCATCCGTCGGCTCATCACCAAGCTTCTGCTCGGATGTTTCCACCATAATCTGCTCGGTAGAACTACTGTCTCCGCTTTCCATAGCTTTTCCGATATCGGAGGCCTGCGCCTCTTTAAAAATATCCTGAACCGTACTGAGATCTTGTCGGATGCTTTCCGCGTCCACACCGTAGTCCTTCGCCAGCTGCTTCTTTATGGCAGCCTTTGTCCGAAGGGCCGGATATGCCTGCTTATAGATATCGTACAGACCTTCAGGACCGATCTCACTCATCCTGGTAAGCCACGATCCTTTTTTCCCTACGTTTGTCCCGAGTCCCTGTGTGAGGAGTCTTTCGGCCAACTGTATAACGGTATTGTTTCCCTCGACAAATACAACCTCCAGCTTCTTTCTGACATCGGCGTTTGATGCATCCGTTCGCAATATCTTGCCCATCTCTACAAAAAAGTCACCGAATTTCAATCCGGTATCATCCTCGATATAGTAGTTAAGAGCATTCTTTACCTCGACAGCTGCCGGAAGCTGTTCACTTTCAACATTTTTTGAAAACTCGGCAATCACCGGAATCAGAGTATCTATCTGATTATTTACAGCTTCTCTTTGATTTTTCAAAAGTTCCTCGTAATCGGATGTAGAGTGCTTGCCGCTCATCTCCTCGATCTTTATATCACGGATGGCATCCTCCGGATTATCCGTCGTTGTATACCCGATCCAGGAGTGGGAGCTCATCCCGTTGTTGAAATCATAGTCAAGGACAGTGTATTCCGAACCGAACTCCTTCTGTGCCTCATCCCTGGTCGAGGCATAGCTGATCCTTACACTTTGTATGTACTTCCCTTGACTTTCAGCCGCCCTGGCGACCCTGGTCTGCGGGGACACCCCCTGTATGCGGACACCGCTGCAGGTGGTCACTATGGTCACCGCCATGATAATTGCCACCGATAATACTCTCTTAAAAACAGCCTCCATAGTTTTACCTCCATTTCTATGCAATAAATCTTGATTGCCAGAGTTATACAATCTGTGACCTCATCATATCACAACAAGCGTTACAAAAGGTTTACAATACCTCCAGTACATACGTAATATTAGAAAGAGTATAACACATGGCGCCCTGAAAAACTCACCGATTCGGGGAGTGGAGTGAGTATAGTAAATTATCCGCATTCTAACTACATCATCTGATAGTTTATGGGAAATCTTCTGGAATGGAGGGTTGTCGAGATCACAACTTATACTGCATGAAATTCTTGTTTTTTACAAATCCAAAATCAGTATACAAAAGCACTCCCATATCAGAAGCCGTAACCTGCACTGTTCCGCACCCATGGGCTCGTGCTTCCTCTACAACCCTCGAAAGGAGCTCTTTCGCGATTCCCATCCGTCGATACTCCGGATCTGTATACATATTCGAAAGGAGACCTATTCTTCCTGTTGGGCATCCGAAATATGGCGGTTTTTCTACAAACGACATCCCGCTGGTTCCGACGACCTTATCACCATCTATTGCAAGCCAGGAAACAAAGGTGCTGTCATCCAAATGGCGCCTATAGAAATCCTGTAGATTCGGAACAAGATTGAAATCTTCTGTTGCCCCTTCATCGCGAAGCTGCTTGATGCGCAACTCGACCATAATATCTATTCGCTTTTCCGTCATTTTCTCATATTCTATCATGTTGCCTCCTGTCTCATACAAAATTGAACTAGAATTCCACTTGGAACCCTACACACATCTGCTCCACCCGGTCTCCCAGCTCTTCTTTCAGTATCTCATATGCACGATTTTTGGTGCAATGTCCCGTACACACATACTCAATTCCTGTATCGCAAATCTTTCCGGCAAGCTCACGAATCATGCTTTCCTTTTTGTTGAAAAGATGAAAACCTCCGATAAGTCCGTAAACATTCTTATCCGGAAAAGTCGATTGAACTTCGTTTATGATATTGGCTGCACCACCATGAGAACAGGAATTGATAATAACAAGACCTTTATCCGTTTCCAAGACCAGGCTCTGCTCATGTGAATAATCATCCGGAACCCACCTTCCGTTAAGCCTTCGAAACATCATCTCATTTTTACCAATTTCGCTCAATCCGGCGGTCTTATGCGGAACAAGGTAGACTCCTTCCGTAACCATATAGTCCCCGGATACTTTCTCTATCCGATCAGAATAGTCCTTCATCATCTTTTTCGGGATACCTATATACTTCCGAAAAAATCCCTTTTTCGCATAGCAATCAGCTGAAACCTGATCTCTGACATAGAGCTTGGCTTTTTTATTATTCATAAAAAAAGCAGGCATCCCATTTGCATGATCATAATGTGCGTGACTCAAAACTGCATAATCGACATCACCCACATCCATTCCGAGTTTTTTCATATTCTCGAGAAAAAGATCCGACGCACCGGCATCTACCAGGATCCTTTTATCGCCTATTTCTACCAAGAGAGACAAACCCCACTCGCCTTCTATCCCCTGGTTTGATATATTATCAACTATAACCGTTACTCTCGTTTTCAATTAGTCTACTCTACTCCTTTGCACGAATCTCATCTGGCTTTCTTTGGTTTTTTCCAGAAGCTCAGCATACATACCATCCAGAAGCTACACTATCTCAGCAACCGTGCACTCCGCCACAGTTATTAAGTCATCCGGCGACAGTTCGATTTGATAACCGACTTTCCCGGCACTGACAAAAACCCTGGCAAAAGATCTCGCAGTATCATGAATAAAAGTCGGGAACTTCTTTTTCATGCCTATCGGAGAACACCCCCCATGCACATATCCCGTCAAAGGGAGAAGTTCTTTCTGTTTGATCATGGCAACTGACTTTTCGTTCGCAACCTTAGCCGCCTTCTTCAGATTGAGTTCTTCTTCCACAGGAACTACAAATACATAATATCCGCCGGACTTTCCTTGCGTAACAAGCGTTTTAAAAACGCATGCCGGCTCCTCTCCCAATATTCCTGCAATCTGCTCTCCGGTCAAAGATGGATCTGCCTCATATTGATGGCTGTTATAAGATACCTTCTTTGCATCCAGAGCACGCATCACATTTGTTTTTTCTTTATTATTCTGCAATTCATCCTCCTTACTTTTCTTTACATCTCGATGCTGCTCCTGCAGCCGTCATGCCTGTGGCGGTTGCCACGTGAAGTCGTCTTCTTTCAGGGCGGTTCCCTTCTTCAGTTTTTTCACCGCTGATTTGTACTCGGATTTCGTTGCTTTCTTTCCGTCAACGCTATAACTGTAATTCGTTTTCTTACCGGTTTTCGGATCCTGCTCCCACTCTTTTACCGCCACCTCGGTCGCGCCGGATGGAGAGATCTGTTTCCATGACTCTCCCCGGCCGGTCTCACGGCTATAGCCGGTCCATACCATATTTGTCTCGGGATAGATGCAAAAGCTACCGTCCTTCGTCATGTCGATCTGCGTTACTTTTTCATCCTGATACTGATACAGGCGGAGCGCCACATCCTCATCGTGCTGGAGCAGCTCACTCACGCCGTCACCATCGATGTCGCAGAGAGCAAACGGTGCTGCCTCAGCGGGATTCGTCTCCATATATGTGAGATATGCGGTTTCCTCCGACCCGCCGACTGCTTCCTCAGTCGCCTCACCGTAATCCGCATCATCAGTGCTCCCGGCCGCGCCATCAGTCCCACCGGATGTTGCTCCATCGACTGCCTCGTCCTTCTCCTCCGTGGGTGTGCCACCGGCTGTCACGCCGTCTTCGCCACCCGTTGCCTTATCGCCGTTGTAGAGTGTGCCATTCTCCATCATCTTTGCCACCGAGAATACGAGAACCGCCCCGACAAACACAGCCGCCACCGCCTTCATCGCCCGCATGAAGTTCTGTCTGTGTCCGGTCCTTACGACCAGCGCTGCCATCTTCTCCCGAAAGTCATCGGATACGTGGATATCCGCCAGCTCGTCCTCACCGGGGAGTGCTGCGATCTCATCATCCACGATGCCCTGCATCGCGCGGCGCAGCATATAATCATCATAGCTGAATTCTCTGCTCATTCCGACAGCACCTCCTTTAGTTTTTTTCGGATCCGGTACAGGCGCATCTCCACATTTTTCTCGGTAAGGCCTGTGATCCTGCCGATCTCCCGATAGCTCAGGTCCTGATCATAGCGGAAAGCGAGCATCGTCTGATCCTTTTCGGGGAGGGTTTTGATTGCCTCCATCAGTCGCGAGAGCTCGTCACCGGCGATGACACCCTCCAGCAGATCCCCCCTCGTATCGGCGATCGTATCCTCATCCTCCAGCGTGACCTCATGATGACGCTTTTGCGCAGAAAGGATGTTAAAGCACTTATTTTTGGTCATGGTGATGCCGAGACGCAGCATATCGGTTTTGGTTTTATGTTTATATTTCGGATAGTCCCCGGCCCACACCAAAAATATCTCGTGCACCGCATCCTCTGCTCTCGCGGGATCAGAAAGAATACGTCTTGCCACGTAGATCAACGGGCGATATAGCTCCTCGTAGAGGCGGGCGAAGGTACGTCGTTCCTCGTCCGTCTCGATCAGCATCAACAGCATCCGTTTTCACGCTCCTACTAAATTAACAAATAAACCAGAACCATCCCTACACATTTTTTTCAGTCACGTGAGATACTTTTTTGTCCGGACTTTTACCCTTCACGCGAGATGCGCTTTTTCCCCGGGGCGATCGCACGTCCGGGGCAGACCAGCACACAGAGGTGACAGCCAACACATTTCTTTCCGTCCAGGATCGGTCGCCGATCCTCGCCCATCCGGATCGCCTGATGTCCCCCATCCGAGCAGGACAGCGCGCACCGCCCGCAGCCGATACAACGTTCTCTGAGAAACTGCGGAAAAAGGATCGTATCCCGCTCAAGCGTGTCCGTCGTTTCACTCACGGCGTCTAAGCCCAGGCCGATCGCCTGTTTGATATTTTGATATCCCTTTTCAGCCAGATACAGATTCAATCCGGCTTTCAGATCCTCGACGATCCGATAGCCGTACTGCATCACCGCCGTCGTCACCTGGATGGAGCCGGCGCCCAAAAGGATAAACTCCAGCGCATCCTGCCAGGTCTCGATTCCGCCCATCGCAGAGAGATGCAAGCCCTTCAGTTCGGGGTTCCTCCCGAGCTCCGCGATAAAGCGCAGGGCGATCGGCTTCACGGCATTGCCGCTGTAGCCCCCGACCGCGCTGTGACCGTGCACGGCGGGCGCCGCCACATAGGTGTGGATATTGACACCGGTAATGGATTTAATCGTATTGATGGCAGAGATCCCATCGGCACCACCACGCTTCGCCGCCTCCGCCGCCGGACTCATCGTGGCCACATTCGGGGTGAGTTTGGCCAACACGGGGATGTGGCACTCTTTTTTCGCGGCAGCCGTGAACCGCTCCACCAGCTCCGGAACCTGACCGATATCACTGCCCAGTCCTCCGTCTGCCATGTTAGGACAGGAGAAGTTCAACTCCACGGCGTCTGCGCCGTTTTTTTCGCACAGGGCGGCAAGCTCCGTCCACTCGGCTTCATCCTGACCCATGATCGATGCCAGGATAAACTTCCCCGGATAGTTTTCTTTCAGTTTTCGAAAAATCTCCATATTTTCCGCGACACTGTGATCGGATAACTGTTCGATATTTTTAAACCCGATGATACTACCGTCATTCCCCGTGATCGCGGAAAAACGCGGGGACGCCTCATGGATATCCAGCGAGCAGATCGTCTTGAAGCACACACCGGCCCAGCCCGCCTCAAAAGCACGCGCACACATATCGTAGGTGCTCGCCACGACAGACGAGGAAAGCAAAAAGGGATTCTCGATCGGTATCCCACACAGATCGCATGCCAGGCGACTGTCATCCGTCGGCATCGGGGTCTCGCACTGCGGCTTCACCTGATAATGCAGCCGATTGATCAGATCCCGGATCGGTACCTCGCCGGGTCTGACACAGTGCTGCTCACAGGGAGCTGAGCACTTCAGACAGGGATTCTCATCCGGGAGACGCAGCGCTGCGGTCTGCTCATCCTTAAACCAGATGCTCCGCAGCAGTGCGGACGGATCGATCCTCTCGCAGGCCTGATCACAGGGGGCATCCGGACATAACGCACAGTGGATCATATCGGATCGGTTTATCATGGATTCGGTTTGTATCATCGTGGTCTCCTTCCCCGGTTGTTGTTTGTCAGGACGTGATGATCGAATAGTACTGATCAAAAAAACGTCCGCGATCAACCTCGGTTGTCAGGGTTACATTGTAAGCAAAGTCATTTTTGACATCGTCATAGGTGAATCCCTTCTGGTAAAAAAGCACCTGACCGTAGGTCTCTCCCTCCTGCGTGATACAGCTCCCGTGCGCCTGTACGGAAGCGGTGGTAAAGGTCGGATCCAGACAGCACATCATCGCGACCGTATCACAGTTATTCGTCGCATCCGGAGAGCCGTTTGCCGCATAAAATTCTCTAAGCTTGCCAAAGGCATCCGCGATAAATTTCCCGATATCGTTTGCCTTGGCCAGCTTGTCAAACTGGGCACTCGTCCACTGCGCATCGCCTCCGCACACATCGAGTCCGACGATCGTCACGGGGATCCCGGCGTCCAGTAAAACCCGATAGGCTTCGATATCATGATAGGCGTTAAACTCCGCAACCGGTGAGGCATTCCCCGGTCCGAGTCCCGCCGTCCCCATCGTCCATATCCTCTTGACCTGCTTCATGGTCTCAGGGTCCTTTTGGATCGCCTTGGCAATGTTCGTCGCCGGACCGAGTGCGATGATCTCGACATCTCCGGGGTTGGCCGCCACCGTATCGAGGATAAAGCTGACGGCATCCTGCTCCTGTGGTGTCCCGCTCGGATGGATGAGACCGGCATCTCCCATTCCATCCTCTCCGAAAACACCCCCCTTTGAGATCGGCTTTCCGGAGTAGCTGGTATCAGACCCTTTAAAAACAGGGGCATCACAGCCGGCCATCTCCAGCGACATCAGTGTATTTTTCGTCCCCTGCTCCAGGTCGGCATTGCCGAGAAGTGTCGTCACACCGAGGAGCTCCACATCCTCGCACTTCGCCGCCAGGATCAGGGCCGCTGCGTCATCCGCTCCGGAGTCGGTATCGATGATCAGCTTTTTAGGCGGAAAGTGTTTCCGCTCCGACGCCCCCATCATCCAAAGCGTAATAAAAATCACCGCACCGACGATCAACACGGCGAGAAGAACAATAAAACAGATCTGTTTCCCTTTCCTCATATACAAGCCCTCCAAATCACGTCTATGTGGCTATTATATGCTTTTTGAAGGTAAAATGCAATAGCATGCAAGTACAGCATAGTCAAAAAATATACACTTTGTTGGACATTTGTTGGACACCGCGTGATAAACTGTCCTCGGCGTCGGTCTCATCGCAGGGGTATGCGCTTACCGTACTCATACAGAATACATACGTCTTGTGAACGCTTCGATCAGACGTTTAAGCGGAGAAAACGCCACTTATTATTTAAAGAATTATATCGATGATGCCCAACGCCTTATCAAAGCAGCGAAGGACGGAGAAGAAAA
>JAZASH010000018.1:0-34913 GCA_036343395.1 Eubacterium sp.
CTGTGACATCGAAGGTCTCCAGTTCTGCCTCACCGATCACCAGTCGGAACGGCACCGGTGCATCCGGTGTTACCTCGAGCTTCTCAAAGGCCTTTAACTGCTTCACCGGCTGGTCGCTCTCCGGCAATCCGACATAAAGCTGTACGACCTCTTTACCGGTCCGCGCGCCTGTATTTTTCAGGATACCGCTCACCTCGATCGCCAGGTCCTCGCCCAGTCGGCCGGTAACCTTGCTGTCACAACGCTCGATCGCGAAGCTCGTGTAGGACTCGCCGTAGCCAAACGGGAAGAGCACATCGACCTTCTCCGTCTCATAGTAACGATAGCCGACCATCAGCTTCTCTGTGTACTCGCAGACGCGGTGTCCCTCCGGTCCGATTTCGCCCGGATAGGAGCCATACTTCTCGGTCGGAGTGTCGGCCAGCTTTATCGGATAGGTCTCCGGGAGCTTGCCCGACGGATTGACCTCACCATAGAGGATACGTGCCAGCGCCAGTCCGCCGTTCTGTCCGGCATAGCTCATCTGCAGCACGCTGTGAACCTTGTCGATCCACGGCATCTCGACTGCCGAACCGCACATCAGCACCACCGTCAGCTTGTCACCGGCTGCTGCTGCCATCGCCTCGATCAACTCATCCTGCGCATACGGCAGTGTGATCGTCTTTTTATCATAGCCCTCTACGTCAAACGCGTGGTTCAGACCACCGATAAAAATAACCTCATCGTAATCCGGGATTGCTGCCAGGACGTCCTCACGGTACTGCTTCTGGCGCGGGAGGATCCGCTCCTCGTAATCCTTGCGGAGGGCTTCCTCGTCCGGCTTCTCCGGCTCATACATAACCATATCCTTGACGAGCTCGGCATAGGTGCCTTCTTCCTCGCCGGACTCCACCTTCTCGAGGGCGTCCAGACTCGATGCCTGCCACTCATCGTTGATGGAGAGTTCGTTTTCATTGTCGAGATAGTAACCCGGCATCCACTTGTAATACATATCGCCGCCGCGTGTCATCGTCAGACCGAGCATCGGCGTGATCGTGTAAAGCATCTTGATCTCGGACGAACCGCCGCCGAGACCGTTGTTACGGGTCGCATTATCACCAACCACCAGGATTTTCTTATGCGTTCCGTCCTCACGGAGCGGTGAGAGCGGCAGGTGGTTCTTGTCATTTTTCAAAAGGACGATACCTTCCTCCGCAATCTCCTCGACCGCTGCCTGGTGCTCCGGTGTGTTGAAGCAGCCCTGCTTGTGCTCCGGCTCACCGATGTGGAGCTTCTCGATCAGAGCGAGGATACGATCCACACGCTCGTCAATCTTGGACTCGTCGACCTTGCCGGCCTTCACCAGCTCGATCAGTGGGTTCGCAAGGAAATAATCATCATACGCCGGGAATACGCTCATCTCGATGTCTACACCGTGATCGATGGTCGCCTCGGTCTCCTGTACGCCGCCCCAGTCGGAGACAACGACACCGGTATAGTTCCACATGTCACGGAGGATGTCGACAAGAAGGTGCTTGTTGTTGCAGCAATACTCGCCGTTCGCGCGGTTGTACGCCCCCATAATGGAGTAGCTGTCCGCATCGATACAAGCCTTCTTAAACGCCGGCAGATACAGCTCCTGCAGGGTCTTTTCATCGACCTTTGCCTCGACGAGCAGACGCTCGAGCTCCTGGTTGTTCAGGGCAAAATGCTTGACGCAGGCTGCCACATCGTTCTCCTGGATCCCCTCGATCAGCGGAACGACGATCTCGGAGATCAGCTCCGGATCCTCACTCATATACTCAAAGTTTCGTCCACAGAGCGGAGTACGCTTGATGTTGATACCCGGCGCGAGGATCACGTCCTTGCCGCGGCCTCTGGCCTCTTCACCCAGGACCTGACCGAACTTCTTTGCCAGGGTCTTGCTCCAGGTCGTCGCCAGACAGGTGTTGCTCGGCATCCAGGTTACCAGATCCGCCGTGTCTCCCAGCGGCTTCCAGCAGTCCGGCTCGAACTCCTGACGGACACCGTTCGGACCGTCATCCATTTTCAGCGGCGGGATCCCCAGTCTCTCCACATATCCCGAGTTGAAAAATGCCGAGGCGTGGATCAATGCCACCTTTTCTTCGAGTGTCAATTGGTCGCGCAGCTCCGTGTACTTTCCCATAGATGAAACCTCCTATTTATTATATTTGTATTTAGTTCTTGTCCATCCAGTTGTCGTCCCTGGTCAGGTTCAAAAGGCTGTTCTCGTGTGTCGGCGCCAGCTTGCGCATCAGCGAGAAGATTTTATTACATGCCCGTCCGTCGTCAAACGGGTTGTACTTTTTGCGGAAGTTCAGATACTTCATCGCATACGCCATCGGGTCGTGATGCTCGATCGCATCGATAAGTTCCTCCGTCGTCGTTACGATCGGCCCCGGCATCTCCTCGTGGTAGTCAAAGTAAAAGCCGCGGAGCGTGTTGGCATACTTATCCAGATCGTAGGCGAAAAAGTACATCGGCCGCTCAAGGATACTGTAGTCAAACATTACCGAGGAGTAATCCGTCACGAGCGCATCCGCCACGAGGTAGAGCTCTGCGATATCCTTCGTCTGGTCAAAAGGAAGGACAAAGCCCTCGTACGGTGTCCAGTCGATCGCATCCTGGATCAGGTAGTGATACTTGACCAGCATCACCCAGCCGTCCCCCAGCGCCTCCATCATCCGGTCAAAATCCATCGCCGGCCGGAAGCTGTATTTCTGATCCCCGGTAAACTCGTCATCCCGCCAGGTCGGCGCGTACAAAAGCACCCGCTTGCCCGCCGGCACACCGAACTCCTCACGTTTGGCGTTGATGTACTCCGGGGTATTTTTACGAAAAAGAATGTCATTGCGCGGGTACCCGTACTCGAGCATCTGCCCCCGGAAGTCAAAGCACCGCTTAAAGGTCTCGGTCGAGAAAGGGTTCTGCGAGATCAGGTAATCCCAGGTATGCGCGTTGTCCGTAAAGTTTTTCTTATAGGTTGCGAGGTCGAGGCCGCCGGACATGAAGACCGCGTCGAGGTCTACCCCCAGCTTTTTCAGCGGGGTCCCGTGCCAGGTCTGGATATAGTGCGTGCCGCCCCGTCGACGTAAAAAGGCGGGCTGGCGGCCGTCAAACACCCACACACCGGCTGTGGCCATATATCGCAAATAGGCGAGCGAGCGGTACTTAACCTGTGTCACATGACCGGGGATATCAAATGGCTCCTTCTCATAGAACCAGATGCAATCCCAGATCTCATCGAACCGCTGACTCACCACAAATTCATAGATATAACGGGGGTTACCGGAGTAGCTTTTCCCCACACTGCTGCTAAACACGATCCTCCGGCGCTTGACCGGGAGACATACGTTCATCACCCGGTACCAGAGGATCGCTGCTTTTTTCAAACATTTACGCAAGAAACTCATTTATTTTACCACAATATTCAGAATGCGGCCCGGCACGTAGATCTCCTTGACGATCTGCTTGCCCTCGATCTTGTCCGCCACTGCTGCCTTACCGGCTGCGAGCGCGTCCTCTTTGGAAGCGTCGACTGCGAGAGATACCGTACCTCTGACCTTGCCGTTTACCTGCACACCGATCTCGATGACCGATTCCTTTGTCTTGCTCTCATCAAACTCCGGCCAGCTCTGGCGATAGAGATACTCGGTCTCTCCCAGAGACTCCCACAGCTCCTCCGTGATATGCGGAGCCACCGGATTCAGCAGGATCAAAAGCGTCTTAAACTCATCCTTGGTGACGCTTTCCTTTTTATAAAACTCATTGACAAGCTCCATCATCGCTGCGATCGCCGTGTTGTACTTCAGCGTCTCGAAGTCGGAGCTTACCTTTTTGATCGTCTGGTGCATCTTGGTCTCCAGATCGGAGCTGAAGCCGGTCTGATCGTTGACCATCTCGGCGCACTTCCATACACGCTCCAGAAAACGACGGCATCCCTTGACACCGTTCTCCGACCAGGCTGCGGCCGCGTCAAAGGCACCGATGAACATCTCATAGGTACGCAGCGTGTCGGCACCGTAATCGCGGACGATGTCATCCGGATTGACGACATTGCCACGGCTCTTACTCATCTTCTCGCCGTTCTCTCCGAGGATCATACCGTGCGAGGTACGCTTCTGATACGGCTCCGGTGTCGGAACCACGCCCTGATCGTAGAGGAACTTATGCCAGAAACGGGAGTACAGCAGGTGGAGTGTCGTGTGCTCCATACCGCCGTTGTACCAGTCAACCGGCAGCCAGTATTTCAGGGCCTCCGGATCGGCGAGTGCCTTGTCGTTTGTCGGGTCGATATAGCGGAGGAAATACCAGGACGAGCCTGCCCACTGAGGCATCGTATCGGTCTCTCTTTTTGCCGGGCCGCCGCAGCACGGACAGGTCGTGTTGATCCAGTCGGTGCAGTTGGCGAGCGGTGACTCCCCGCTGTCAGTCGGTACGTAGTTCTCGACCTCCGGCAGGGTAAGCGGGAGCTCATCCTCCGAGATCGGCACGTAACCGCATTTTTCACAATGAACGATCGGGATCGGCTCACCCCAGTAACGCTGGCGCGAGAACACCCAATCACGAAGCTTGAAGTTCTTTTTATGCTTGCCAAGGCCTTTGTCCGCGAGCCACTTGGTGATCGCTTCCTTTGCCTCTGCCACGCTCATACCATCGAGAAAACCGGAGTTCACGAGGGTCCCCGTTTCCACGTCGGTAAAGGCTTCGTTCTGTACGTCGCCTCCGGCGATCACCTCGATGATCGGGAGGTCAAACTTCTTGGCGAACTCCCAGTCACGGGTATCGTGTGCCGGTACCGCCATGATCGCGCCGGTCCCGTATCCCATCAGGACATAGTCGGATACCCAGATCGGGATCTCCGTATCGTTGACCGGGTTGACTGCTACGAGTCCGTCGATGCAGACACCGGTTTTATCCTTGGCCAGCTCGGTACGCTCGAAGTCGGACTTTCTGGCTGCCTGCTCGCGGTACTCCACGACGGCATCCCAGTTTTTGATCTCGTCCTTATACTTATCCAGGTAAGGATGCTCCGGGGAAACGACCATGTAGGTCGCACCGAAAAGCGTGTCCGGACGGGTCGTGTAGACGGTCAGCTTTTCTTCCTTGCCCTTCAGCTGGAAGTCTACCTCGGCACCGTGTGAACGGCCAATCCAATTTTTCTGGGAGACCTTGACACGCTCGATATAATCCAATCCGTCGAGATCATCGATCAGCTTGTCCGCGTACTCGGTGATCTTCAACATCCACTGACTCTTGACCTTACGTACGACCGGGCTGCCGCAGCGCTCGCAGACGCCGTTGACGACCTCCTCATTGGCCAGTCCGCACTTGCAGGAGGTACACCAGTTGATCGGCATCTCGGATTTATACGCGAGACCCTTTTTAAATAACTGCAAAAAGATCCACTGAGTCCAGTGATAGTAACCCGGGTCGGTCGTGTTGACCTCGCGCTCCCAGTCAAAGGAGTAGCCCAGTGCCTGGAGCTGCCCCTTGAAACGGGCCACGTTGTTCTCGGTTACCACACGCGGGTGGATCTGATTTTTGATCGCATAGTTCTCCGTCGGCAGACCGAAGGCATCCCATCCCATCGGATACAGGACGTTGTAGCCCTGCATACGACGCTTTCTCGCTACGATATCGAGCGCCGTGTACGGACGGGGATGTCCGACATGGAGTCCCTGTCCCGAAGGATAGGGGAACTCTACGAGAGCGTAGTACTTCGGCTTGGAATAATCATCCGTTGCCGCAAAGGCCTTCTCCTTTTCCCAGATGTCCTGCCATTTTTTCTCAATCGCTTTCGGATTATATGCTTCACTCATGGTTTATTTCCTGCTTTCATTTTTTATAGTTATATTTAATTTATCTCGGTTTCTCTCCTGCCTTACAGACGGTAAACACGGGAGTCCGCATCCATCGTCTCGCCCAGGTCGAGGTCAAATACCGTCAGCTGAGCGGTCGTAACCGTACTGCCCGATACCGCACCGCCGGATACGCTGGCCGCGCCGCCGCTCACCGGATCCGATGCCTCCGGATCGATCACCGTCAGCGTCACGCTGGCGCTCTTCTTGCCTTTGTCCTTGCACTTTACCTTGATCTTGGTCTTGCCCGGGGCGATCGCGGTCACGTTACCGTTCTCGTCGACCGTCGCTACCTCCGGCTTGGAGGAGGAGTAGGTCACCGTCTGGTTGTTGGCGTCCTTCGGCAGGACCTTTACCGTCAGCTGCATGGACTCGCCGACATTCAGCTCCGTGCTCGGAACCTTCATCTCGACCTTGGTCGCCAGCTGCTCTACCGTGATGTGGCAACGGGAGTAAACCCCGGAGCCGTCCAGCGCGGTCGCACGCAGGTAGACAAAGCCCTTTTTCTTGGCATGTACCGTACCATCCTCATCGATCGTAGCGATCTTGGTTCCCTCGCTGGAGAACTCCAGTGCCTTGATCGAGGCGTTGCTCGGTGAGATGCTCTTTGCCTTCAGTACGAAGGTGGCGAGGTCTTCCTTGCCGCCGACGTAGAGTGTTTTCTTTGTGGCATTCAACGTGATCTTTTTGATCAGCTTGGACGGCTTGATCGTGTAGATCGCGGTCTTTTTCTTTTTATGGCCGATCTCATCCTTGACGGAGTAAACGACCTTGTAGGTGCCGGCCTTGGAGGTGTCGAGCTTGCTGACCTTCTGATAGTCGTCGGTCTTTACCGCGCGGTAGTAGATCTTTACCTTGATCCTGCCGGTCGCGTCAAAGCCGGTCGTGTTGGTCGCGGTCACGCCCTTTTTCACATCAAAGGACTTGCCGAACTCGATCTCACGGCTCTTCACACCCTTTATCTTCGGGTTTTTCTTCAGGTACGGGTTCGCGGAGTCCGGATCGGTCGGATCCCATCCCTGATAGCCCTTGACCTTGATGGCCTTCGGCTTGCCGAGCGGGCCCGGATTGTCGGAGTTGTAGATCTTTACCGAGGTACCGCTGGGCACGTTGTCATAGATCCACTTGGCATCCCCCACCGTCAGACGCACGCAACCGTGCGAAGCCAGGGTGCCGAGCTTGTTATACTGGACATAGGACTGGGTGTTGCTCTGCGGCTGGTAATACCATACCGAGTGAAACAGGATGCTCCCGGTGATACGGGTGCAATACTGTCCGTAGGTCGGCCCATCCAGTGTGTGCCAGCGCATCTTCTCTCCCAGGTGGAACGTGCCCGTCGGCGTCGCATAACCCGGGGAGCAGACAAATGCCTTACATGCTTTGTACTTGGTACCGTTGTACTTGTAAACGGTAACCGTACAGCACTGTTTATTGATCTTGATCTTGTATGTCGCTACTGCCTTGGCGTCACCGGCCTTCATCGCACCGGCCATCGCAAAGAGCAACAGCAGCATCAGGACTGCTTTTCCCCATCTCTTCATAGTACTTCTTCCTTTCTGTTATTTCCTTTCTTAATGTCTGTGTCCTTCTATCATAATACGAACTGCCCCATATGTAAAGGGTTTACTTTTCATTTAATTTCATATCTTTATAAAGATCCGGACTTGAAAATGACATCAATAACGTTTATAATAAACACATATTTTGTGTCAGAAAGTGGGTAAACGATGAAAAAAATAACAAGATGTCGCAAAGAAGATAAATCAAGTTCTCTTTTAACCGGTTTGCAAAACGGTGGAATCCTTTTACTTCTCACGCTTTCGCTCATCGTCCTTTTCCGCATACCGGTCTATGCCGGATCCGGTGATGCTGCCGACCCTGCTGCCAGTGGCTCCGCCGCCAGCGGCCCCGCCGCCGAGCCGACCGCTACGCCGCTGCCGCCGGGCAAGGCCAATCTCCGTCTGATCTACACCTCGGATTCACACGGTCAGATCACGTCCTTTGACTATCAGCGCCAGACCGAGGTCGTCCGCGGACTCGAGCGGGTCGCAACGATGATGGAGACAGCGCGGGACGAGGTCAACAATCAAAACTATATGACGTTTGACATCGGTGATAACATCATGGATTACACCACCGACTATATCTATAATCAGAGCCCGACTACAACACAGCCGATCTACAAGGTTCTCGCTTCTCTGGGCTATGACGCGATCACCCTGGGTAACCATGAGTTTGACTACGGGATCAACTACGTGACCCGGCAGCTCGAGAACTCCGGTCTGATGGACAAGTGTGTCCTCTCCAATGTTACATCCAAGTTTACCGGAGATTATGTTTTCGGACGGGAAAACCGCATTATTGAAAAAGAAGTGATCGACCATGACGGCCGTACGCGTATCGTCAAGGTGGGTCTTTTCGGCGTGACACCGCCGACGATGTCGAGCCGTACCGAAAACGTCCTGAACTCCCTGAACACCGAAAGCATCTACGACGCCTCCGTCCGTGAGGTGGCTGCGCTCAAGGAGCAGGGGGCGGATATCATCATCGCCCTCGCGCATACGGGCGTCGGTACCGAGAATCCCTCGGAGACCGCCTCCAACGCCGGCTACGCGATGGCCCATATCAACGGCCTGGACGTCATCCTGGGCGGTCACCAGCACGTCTATTTCCCGGACAGTAATTTCTCCTATCTGCCGGATGTCGATAAGAGAACCTGGCTGATCAAGGGCACACGCCTGATGGTTATGCGTGACAGTGCACGTGCGCTGGGTGTCATTGATCTGAATCTCAGCTTCGATGCCGATGGCAAGGTCCGTATCGACAGCTCGGACTACGATATCCGAAAGGTCACCGCGAAGGTCGAGCCCAATCCGGGTATCACCTCTTATATGGATAGCTGGGGACCGAAGATCACCAAGAGCACGACCAAGGTTATCGGCTCGATCGGCGATAACCGCTGGACCACCTATCTGGCCTCGCTGGAGACCAATCCGATCCTGCAGACCGTCCAGAACGCACAGCGTGCCTACGCTTATCAGTATATCACGGAGAACGCACCGCAGTACGCGGAGCTCCCGATCCTGAGCGCAACCCGCTACGGGATGTTCGGCAACGAGAGTGGGAACGAGTACGGGGATGTCTCCGACAAGATCAACATCGGTCGGATCCAGGATTTCGCCCGCTACCATCAGTACATCCACGTGTATGAGATCACGGGCGCTCAGTTAAAGGAATGGATCGAGTGGAGTGCCTCTGTCTACCAAAAGCCTGGCACCTCGAGCCAGTCTCAGTGGGAGGATCCAATCATCGCCCGCTACGCAAGGTCCGGCGGCAACTCGCTGCTCACCGATGAAAACATCCGCGAGTGGAAATCCATGTTCCTCTTCGGCGGCATCGAGTACACCATCAACCCGACCAGGGATGCACGCTACACCAAGGACGGAAGAAAGCAGTCCTCCTCCGAGCGTGTGACCTCACTGACCTACAACGGAACACCGATCGAGCCCGATCAGAAATTCGTGATCGCTTCGGATCAGATCCTGGCAGCCCTGCAGTGCGATGCGACAAAGGGGATTTATTCCAACAAGATCGCATCCAAGAAGATCCTCCTCCAGGATGTCGTCAAGGACTATCTCACGCAGCGTGCGGCGATGGGAACGATCGCGGTCAACACGCATCAAAACTGGACGATCGATTTTCCGACCGACTATCGATTTTTACTGGCTACCGGAAGCGGCGGCGACGATGTCGTACCGGCGTCCAAGTGGGCCGGTCAGCTCTACGACAGCAATAACGGTTACAGCTACTTTGAGTGCAAGGCGCCCGCCAAGGAGACCGCCGATACGCAGGGGCCGAACCTGACACTGGTTTCCTCCTCCTACGAGACGTCGGACTCCCCGGTCAGCGTCCGTGTGCTCACCAACGACATCTCCGGTGTCGAGTGCAAACGCTACATCATCGGGACCCGCCCGGCCGACTCCGAGGACTGGAACAATCCTCTCCTGACCAACGAGATGCTCTCCGATACTGTAACCTTTGAGAAAAACGGCATCTATACATTTTTCGTGAAGGATACCGTGGGCAATATCACCACACAGTCCATCGCGATCACGACCATCGATCCGGAGACACTCAAAAAGCCGGTCGTGAAAAAGATCGACAACAACGATACCTACGTCACCGGTACCGCGCAGATCGGTGCCACGGTCAATGTCCGCATCGGCAGCAAGACCTACTCGGACAAGGCCGATATCGACGGCGAGTTCATCGTGGAGATCCCGGTCCAGCTCGCGGGCACCAAGATTTCCGTCTACGTCTCCGACTCCAAGGAGCGCACGAGCGGCAAGGTCAATCTCATCGTCAAGAGTGTCGGACCGAACCATCCCACCGGAAAGGCGTACAACAATAGCTATTACATCACCGGCAAGACAAACGAGGTCAAGGCCAATCTCTACGCCCAGATCGGTAACAAGATCTACGTGTCAAAGAAGCTGGGCAAGGGCTACTATAAGTCCTGCAAAAAATACGACAGCTCGAAGTCCATCGTCAAGACGACGATCAAGATCAAGAAAAACGGCTCCTATTCCATCAAGATCCCGCACTGCGCAGCCGGCAAAAAGCTCAAGGTCTTTACGGTCGATACGCTGGGCCGCGTGAGCTATCGGTGCTCCGTCACGGTCAAGAGAAAAACCTTTGAGCCGGTCTCCCGCTACGCAACGTATTCCTCTGAGAAAAAGGTATACGGACGCATCAAGGAGGAGAAGCGAGGCTATATCCGGGCATATTATGCGAACGGGAAGTTCGCCGGGAGCGGGTACTCCGACAAGGAGGGCTGCTTTGCCGTCCCGGTCAGCCGTGCGCTGAAGAGCGGCGAGGTCATCACGCTGATCGCGGCGAAAAACGGGACCACCTCCGTCAAGAGTCATCCGTCCAAACTGACCGTCGAGAATCTCAAGGACGTCGATGAGGCCGATGACGATCTGACGATCCGCAAGGTAACCGCCAAGGATAAAACGATCAAGGGGAAGTGCGACTACCGAAAGGGACAGATCACCGTGATCGCGCCGGGCTCCTCACGCACTACGATCGCGGACTCCGACGGTGAGTGGAAGCTGAAGATGTCCAAACGCTATAAAGAAGGCACGCGCCTGTGTGTCCTGGTGCGCACCAACCACGGCAACATCATCGGTATGAAGAAAAAGACCGTCCTGGAGGCGCCGCCTGCCCGACCGGTCATTCACAAGGTATATAAGAATAAACTGCTCGTACGTGTTTTCCATAAAGAAAAGCTGAAGAAGATGGTCCTGAAGGTGGGTAAGACCAAATATAAAACCTTCACCGTCAAGTACAGCAAGAAGCACAAGTGCTACGACTATCGATTCAAGGTCAAGTCACTCGAGGACGATGATAAGATCACCGCAACCGCTAAGAACAAGGGCGGCTCGACGAAGTCAAAGCCCTACTGGGTGTCGTAATCCGGAGTCGTTGATCGTGCTGACGGATCACACTGTCGCGTCTCGCCGGGCGGGTCACGCCGGGCGGTAGACCTCACCGTCGTTCGGTGCGATCGTCACGCGCAGGCGGCCGTCATTCACCTCGACGGTCTCGCCGGAGATGGCGCCGGTGTAGGTGCCGTTCGGTGCCTCGACGTCAAAGTGGGCCTCGTCATCGGCATTGTTGAGGCAGGAGATCACGTGACGATCCTCTGCCACACGCTCAAAGGCATAGTTCGTAGTCGTCAGAGTCAGCTCGCGGTAGGTGCCGTAGGTGAGGGCTTTTTCCTCCTCCCGGATCTTGCCGAGAGCGACGATCGTTTTGGTATATTCATTGGTTTCGTACGCATCCGCATAGTCCGCCAGATTGATGGCCGGACGGAGCGAGGCGTCGGAACCTTTTTCTTTTATTCCCTCCAGACCAAACTCCGAGCCGTAGTAGATCGACGGGATGCCAAGCATCGTATACAGCAGGATGTGCACCGGCTTCCAATGCGCTTTGTTGTTCAGCTTATTGATGATGCGCTCGACATCGTGGTTGTCCGTGAAGTTGTAGAGGTGTTTGTCCTCCGGACGGTTCAGCCCCATGTCACAGATCCGCTTTGACGTGTGCGCGATCTCAAAGAAATTGTGGGAGTTGAAGCCCGAGAACAACGCCTTATGCAGGGGATAGTTTGTCACCGAGTGCAGCATCTCATCGTTGACCCAGCGGTTGTACTCGCCGTGGATCACCCCTCCCATCAGGTAGAAGTCGTCCTTGCCGACGGTGTTCGCCACATAGCGGAGATGCTTCATATAGTCAAAATCCAGTACGTCCGCCGCGTCCAGACGCAGCCCGTCGATGTCAAAGGTATCCACCCAAAAACGGATCACCTCGGCGATGTAGTCCTTGACCGCCGGATTGTGCTGGTTCAGCTTGACGAGGAGGTTATACCCGCCCCAGTTCTCATAGGAGAAGCCGTCATCATACTCGTTGTTGCCGCCGAAGTTGACACCGCAGTACCAGTCGCGGTACGGTGAGTTTTCCCGGTTGGCTTTGATATCCTGAAAGGCGAAGAAATCGCGCCCGGTGTGGTTGAAAACACCGTCCAGGATCACGTGAATACCGGCGTCGTGACATTTTTTTACAAACGCCGTCAGATCCTCGTTGGTCCCCAGCCGACTGTCCAGCTTTTTATAATCCGTCGTATCGTAGCCGTGAGATCCAGACTCGAAAAGCGGTCCGATGTACAGGGCGTTGATGTGGAGCTTTTTCAGGTGATCGATCCACGGATCCAGTTCCTTTAGCCGGGAGACCGGCTCGCCGTAGTCGTTTTTCTCCGGAGCGCCGAGGAGCCCCAGTGGATATATGTGATAAAATCTCGCTTCTTCATACCATGCCATAGTGATGTCCTCCGATCGTGATGTACGCACTGACCGGTCCTCCACAGCCGTCAGACAGCCGCCGGCACCGATTAGTGCTCTGCGATTTATTGTACCACACAATATGGTTATTGACAACACATATCCCAGCATATATGATAGTAGAGAATCATCAAATCGATCGAGGAAGGCCTGACCTGCCGTGGCACGTCAGGAGAGATAATCTACAGGATGAAACGAACGATACTGATAACGATTGTCCTGTTTGCGGCAATCGGTGTGATATATTATATGGTGATGGGCTGGCAAAAGGACCGTCAGAGCGAGGTCGCGCATTCCAATCAGGAAGAGCGTGAGGTGTTCGGCATGTCCGCGAGTGGCCAGGCCGCTTCTTCGCGTGCGACCGATGTCGAGGAGGATATCGGTGCTGAGGCTGCCGCAGCCGCTGCCAGTGAGGGGGCTGTCGACTTCTCCGAGCTGGAGAGCCGGAGCCGCGACTACACGGAGAAGATCGTTAAAGGGATGACCGGCGAGGTCCTCAAGGATGCCTCCGACACGCTGAAAAAGCAGACCACGGCGGACGATCTCAACCTTTCCTTTGAGAGTGTCACCTCCGATCTCGGCAGCTATGTCGGGATCGAGTCCGCGACGGAGGGCAAGGCCGACTCCTACCGCGAGGTCACGGTCACGCTGCGCTACGAGGGCAACGACGGTGCCTCGATCCGCTTTGTCTACGATAAAAAAGCCCGGCTCGCGGGCATCTGGTTTGATAATACGAAGCTCGCTGCCTCTGTGACCAAGGGCAGCCGCTATGAAGAAAAACTGATAAAAATAGGCCGAAATCCGTATGTTCTCGAGGGCAAGCTCACGCTCCCGATCCAGGATACGCAGGATACCGGACGTGACAAACCGCCCGTCGTTATCCTGATCAGCGACCGCAATGACGCGGATATGGACGGCTCTATCGGCAGCGCAGGGAACACCCCTCTCCGAGATGTCGCTCACGGACTGGCGCTGCGCGGTGTCGCCTCGATCCGCTACAACAAGCGTCTGTCCCAGTATCCCGACACCGCCGATGCCGGTGCGGGGATTCGCGAATATCTGATCAAGGATGCCTGGATGGCGATCGACAACGCCGGCTACATGAATACGATCGATACTGACGCGATCTTCGTTATGGCCTGGGGGGAGGCCGCCGAGTACCTGCCCGTCATCGTCGAGCAGCGCAGCCGCCGTCTCGCGGGCGCGATCCTCGTCGGTGCCAAACCGGTCAAGCATGAGGATATGAGCTATCTGGACGAGGCGACCAAGGTCACCTCGGATGCTAAGTATTTTTCCGTGAAAAATACCTCGCTGCCGCTGATGTTTATGCAGGGAGAAAAAGATTTTGAGACCCCGGTAAAGTGTTTCGAGCGCTGGCAGAGCCTGCTGACCGGACGTGTCAACACGGCCTACCATCTGTACAAGCAGCTTGGGCATTATCTCTTCGCCGGCTCCTCGGATCCGAGCGGCCGGGATTACGACGTCAAAGACTCCGTCAGCAACTCCTGTATCGGCGATGTCGCCAACTGGTGTGCGGGGATCAAAAAATAATCTGCGAGAAAACGAAAAAAAGCATTGCACCTTTTTCGATTGTGTATTATAATAAAGTGTGGCACAATATGTTGGGTATTTTCGATCGGAGGAGGTTGCCGTTTCATGGACGCTCAGTCTGCAATGGAATTATTTGCTAAAGAGCTAATGGCCTATGATTCGCATGTCGGACAAAACGACATGTTCTACTATTCCCTCCCCTACGAAAGAAATTACGAACTGACCAACTCGATCCCGCTGGCTCCAACCAGTGGAAATGTCATTAAATTCTACCAGTACCGGGTCGATAAACCGGTCATCATCTTTACCGATGTCGTAGATACCAGCGCCGAGGAGATCGCCGCTGAGTATAACGATGAGTTCCCGGAAGAATACGAAGAAGGCTTCGAAGGCGAAGAGAAAATGCTCGACGAGAACGGCGAGCCGCGCGAGCTCTCCGAGGACGAGATGGCTGCGCTCCTGACCGCCGATCAGGAGGAGTCATTTGACGAGGAGTCCGACGAGGAAGTTTACGACAAGGCTCCTGCCTCAGCCGCCCCCGTCGACGACTACGATGACGACGAGGTCTATGACAAGGAACCAACAAGCGCCTCCGCAGAAACCTGGGAAGCGCCTGAATTCTAAACTTATTTTTTCTTACTATTCTTCTTGGTGAGCGTCGCTTCGAACTCTTCAAGCAACGCCTTTTGCTCTTTGTTTAGATTTGTCGGAACATCGACGATCACATCCACGTAATGATTTCCGCGGACATTTTTATTGCGAAGCGTCGGCACGCCCTTGCCACGCAGACGGATTCTCGTGCCGGACTGTGTTCCCGGTTTGACGGTGTAGGCTACCTCGCCGTCGATCGTCGGGATGATCACCTCACCACCGAGAGCGGCTCTCGGATAGCTGATATGATACAGCGAGTAGATATCGATATCATGACGCTCGAAATCCGGATGTCTGTCGACATACACCTCGACGAGCAGATCTCCTCTCGCGCCGCCATTTTTACCCGGCTCACCCTTACCACGCAGACGTACACTCTGACCATGATCGATACCGGCCGGGATCGTCACGGAAAGCTTTTCATGCTTGGTGACATAGCCGGATCCCTTACAGGTCGGACACTTGTCACGGATAATCTTTCCGCTGCCGCCGCAGGCACGACACGCCGAGACGTTCTGCACCATACCAAAGAGCGACTGCTGGGTGTGGACCACCTGACCGCTGCCGTTACACTGCCCGCAGGTAACCGGCTGTGTCCCCGGCTTGCAGCCATTGCCGCCGCACTTCTTACACTCGATCTTAGACGGGATCTCGACCTCCTTCTCGGTGCCAAAGCAGGCCTCCTCAAAGGAAATCCGCACCTGTGTACGGAGGTTTGCCCCGCGGGAAGGTGCATTGGGATCGGCAGAACGACGGGAGCGTCCAAAGCCCCCGCCGAACAGATCGCCGAAGATATCTCCGAAGCTGCCGAAGATATCGTCCATATTCATGTTGAAACCGCCGCCTCCGGCACCGCCGTCGAAAGCCGCATGACCGAACTGGTCATACTGCCGACGCTTGTCGGGGTCGCTGAGAACGGCATAGGCTTCGGAGGCCTCTTTGAACTTTGCCTCCGCCTCCTTGTCGCCCGGATTGGTATCCGGATGATATTTTTTGGCAAGCACACGATAGGCTTTTTTCAGTGCCGCGTCGTCGGCATTTTTGTCGACACCGAGCACCTCATAATAATCGCGTTTGTCAGCCATTGCTTACACCTCTCTAAAATCTGCATCCACTACATCATCATCGGCGGATCCACCGGCGTTCTGATCCGGAGCCGGTCCTGCCTGACCGCCCATGCCACTCATATCCGGTCCGGCACCGCCTGCCTGACCCTGCATCTGCTCATACATCTTGGAGAATACGGCCTGAGAGTTTGTCATCAGGGACTCCTTCGCTGCCTTCAGCTCATCGATGTCGGCATCGGACATGTTCTCTGCCGTGGTTCTCTCGAGGATTGCCTTTACCTTGTCGATCTCTGCCTGCACCTTGTCCTTTTCGGACTGATCGACCTTGTCGCCTACCTCGTTCAATGCTTTTTCTGTCTGGAATACCATCGAGTCAGCCTCGTTGCGGGCATCGATGCCTTCCTTACGTTTCTTATCCTGAGCCTCGAACTCAGCAGCTTCTTTTACTGCCTTATCGATATCTTCATCGCTCATGTTGGAGCCTGCGGTGATCGTGATGTGCTGCTCCTTGCCTGTTCCCAAGTCCTTGGCGGATACGTTTACGATACCGTTAGCATCGATATCGAATGTAACCTCGATCTGCGGGGTTCCTCTCATTGCCGGCGGGATGCCGTCGAGACGGAACTGACCCAGAGATTTATTATCGCGGGCAAACTGACGCTCACCCTGTACGACGTTGATATCAACGGCTGTCTGGTTGTCGGCAGCTGTTGAGAAGATCTGGCTCTTCTTCGCCGGGATCGTCGTGTTACGCTCGATCAGGCGGGTAGCCACACCACCCATGGTCTCGATGGACAGTGACAGCGGAGTGACATCCAGCAGAAGGATATCTCCTGCGCCGGCGTCACCTGCCAGCTTACCACCCTGGATGGAAGCACCGAGTGCCACACACTCATCCGGGTTCAGTGACTTGTTCGGATCGTGTCCGGTCAGCTGCTTAACCTTATCCTGTACGGCCGGGATACGTGTCGAACCACCGACCAGGAGAACCTTGCCCAGCTCGGAAGCGGTGATACCGGCATCCTTCAATGCGTTCTGAACCGGTGTTGCGGTTCTCTCTACGAGATCTGCGGTCAGCTCATCGAACTTCGCACGGGTCAGGTTCATATCGAAATGCTTCGGTCCCTCGGCGGTTGCCGTGATGAACGGAAGGTTGATGTTTGTTGTTGTCGAAGCAGACAGCTCTTTCTTTGCTTTCTCTGCTGCTTCCTTCAGACGCTGCATAGCCATCTTGTCGGAGGAGAGATCTACGCCCTCCTGTTTTTTAAACTCCGATACCATGTAATCACAGATCTTGTTATCGAAGTCATCACCACCGAGGCGGTTATCACCGGAGGTAGAGAGCACCTCGATGACACCATCACCGATCTCAATGATCGACACATCGAAGGTACCACCACCAAGATCGTATACCATGATCTTCTGCTCGCCTTCGTTGTCGAGACCGTATGCCAGCGCTGCGGCGGTCGGCTCATTGATGATACGCTTTACGTCGAGACCGGCGATCTTACCGGCATCCTTGGTTGCCTGGCGCTGTGCGTCGTTGAAGTAAGCCGGGACCGTGATGACAGCCTCTGTCACCTTCTCGCCGCCGAGGTAGTTCTCAGCGTCACCCTTCAGCTTCTGAAGAATCATCGCGGAGATCTCCTGCGGTGAATACTTTTTGTCGTCGATGGTTGCCTTGAAGTCTGTACCCATCTCACGCTTGATGGATGAGATGGTCTTTTCTGCGTTGGTGACAGCCTGGCGCTTTGCCGGCTCGCCGACGAGACGCTCGCCGTCCTTGGTGAAGGCGACGATAGACGGTGTCGTACGTGAGCCTTCGGCGTTGGCGATGACGACAGGTTTACCACCTTCCATGACTGCGACGCAGCTGTTTGTTGTTCCTAAGTCGATTCCAATTATTTTACCCATAATAATCACTCTCCTTTTCTTTACTGTGGTCTACTGATTTATTATACTGTCGCGGCTTGCGCTATTGTTTCTTACGCCGCCGCGCCGCTGTAGTTAGTTTTTAACTTTTACCATTGAGTAGCGGACTACTGTATCTTTGTATGTGTAGCCTTTTTGCAACTCTTCCGTAACTATGTTTGTCTCGCCCGAATCGTCCTCCTCGTGCATGACGGCCTGGTGGAAATCCGGGTTGAATTCCTGGCCGACGGCTTCGATCGGGGCGACACCCATTTCGGTGAAGGTGGTCATTAATTGTTTGTAGACTGCCTCGATGCCCTTAGCGAATGGGGTTTCTTTTTCCTCGTCCGAGAGACCGTCAAGGCCTCGCTCGAGGTTATCAACCACCGGTAAGATCTTTTCTACGACCGTCCGGGCGCCCATATCGAAACGGGCTTCTTTTTCTTTTTCCGAGCGGTTCCGGAAGTTTTCAAACTCTGCCAGGTTCCGCAGGAGGCGGTCATTCAGCTCCGCGATTTTCTCGTCGCGGGGATCTTTTTTTTCTTTCTTTTTCTTTCGCTTTCCTTTGTCTGCTTTTGCATCATCGCCAGACTTGCCAGAAGCATCGCCGCCTGCCGAATCTTTTTCATCGGCTGTGTCTGCTCCGCCGGATTCACCGGATTCATTTCCTGCTCCATCGGCATCACCTTCCTTATTCTCGGTCGTGTCCGAAGTCTTCTCCTCGGTCGCCTCTTCCGCGTCCATCATGTCTTCTCCGGTCACGGTCACATCTTCGCTCTCCGTATCCGTCGCGCCTGAGGACGGGTCCTCGCCTGCCTGCACCTTGCGCTGCATATCCGCTGCGCTCATTACTTCAGGCTCCTTTTCTTCTGCCATGCTTTCTTCCCCCTTGTTGTGCTGCCGTCTCACTCTTTGCTCTTATCCGGCAGTGTCTTATCCTTTTTCTTAAAAATGTCGTCGAGCTGCTGCATACAGTTTTCCAGTGTCCCCACGACCTTCTCATAATCCATACGTTTGGGTCCGACGATACCGATCTTGCCGTAGACACCCTCCTCGATCTGGTAGGTGGCCGTCACGACGGAGCAGTCCTTCATGCTCTCGATCGGCGACTCCTCTCCGATGTATACCTGGATGGCGTGCTCCTGGCTTTTGTCCGGGCCTACGTCATTTGCCCATGCCGTCAGCATCTGTTTCTCTTCGAAGGTGGAGAGCAATCCCTCCATCTTTTCTTTATCCATCAACTCCGGATACTTCAAAATGTTCGTCGCTCCGGATGTGTATATCTCCGAGTCATCATCCGTCATCACCGATGCGATCGTGTCGATAATCGACGATGCCAGTTCTTCGTAATCCCCGGCCTGCCCACGGATCTTGCTCGCCAGTGCGATCGAGATCTCGGTGACATCGAGACCGTTCAGCGCGGTGTTTAACAGGAAGTTCAGCTGCGCCAGGTCATTCTCCGGGATATCGGTGTCTGTCTGGATGAACTTGTTTGTTACGTGATTGTTCTGCGTGACGATCAGCAGCAGGATCTGGTCCTCTCCGGTCTTACTGAGCTGGATGAACTTGATCCGGCGGTGCTCATAGCGCGGCTTCGTCACCATCGAGGTGTAATTGGTGTTCTGCGCCAGGAGCTTTGCTACCTGCTTCAGGAGGAGATCGATCTTGTCCTCTCTCTCCAGCATGATGTCCTGCATCTCACGGAGTTCTTTATCCTTTGATGTCAGGAGCTCATCTACATACATGCGGTATGCCTTATCCGACGGGATACGACCGGCCGACGTGTGCGGCTGGAGGATAAATCCCATCTCCTCGAGATCCGCCATCTCGTTACGGATGGTCGCCGAGCTCAGGTTCAGATCGGTAAACTTGGATACCGTTCGGGATCCTACCGGCTCGCCGGTCTCCATATATGTACGGATGATCGCCTCGAGAATCTTTTTCTTGCGCTCCGACAACTCCATCTCCATGGCATCTGCTCCTCTTTCATCGTCTTTGCGGTACTCATTATTCGTTCGTTAGCACTCAACCTCCTCGAGTGCTAATCATACTTTACCACCACTTTTCCGACTTGTCAACACTTTTTTGATTTTTTATCGATTCTATGGTACACTGTTTTCAGGATCGATCCGAAATACTAAGCAGAGTATTTTTCTATCGAAAATGATGATGAGGTATCCGTATGGCTATATTAGGAAGTAATCTTGTCCAAAACAACGGTAGCGGGAGCGGCAGTGTCCCGCAGACTTCCCGTGCGCGCACCTACCGCACGGGCAATACCACGTTGTCTCTGCGCGAGGGACAGGTGCTGAAGGGCGTCGTTTCCGATGTACACGGAAACCGGATCACGCTGGATCTCGGCGAGGGCGCCTCGTTCACCGGCGAGCTCGAGGATGCTTCGAAATACTCCATCGGGCAGAAGGCCGGGTTCCGCGTAGCCAGTCTCGAGGATAACCGGATCGTCCTGAAGGCCTACGGAGATAACTATCTGCTCGGCATGGATGATACCGTCGATCAGGCATTGGAGGAGGCGGGGCTCCCGAAGACGGACCGCAACCTGGATATCGTCCAGTCGCTCCTCGAAAACGGCCGGTCTATCTCCAAGGAAAGTATCATGAATGCGATCAAGCTCACGGCGAAGTTCCCGAGTGCCGATCCGTCCGCTATTATCACGATGGACCGGCTCAACATGACGATGACCGAGAACTCCGTGCGCCAGTTTGAACAATATAAAAACAGTTCCCATCAGCTTCTCTATAAGATGGATTCGCTTACGGACTCCATCGGTGATATGCTGACCTCGATCGGTGAAAAAGTGCCGCGTCTGGCCTCGCAGGTCGGTACCGAGTTGATCCGTCTCGCGCTCGACGCTGCGCCTTCCCTCGAGGAGAACACGCTTATGCACGAGCGCACGCTCCCGGGTGAGGCGGAGGTGCCTACCTTTTTCGATGCCGAGGGCAAGCCGATCCCGACGGAGACCCTGATGCAGATGGAGGGCGAGGGGATCATACTGGCCGATGCAAATGGGAAACCCATCGCACTGGCTGATGCCCTGGAGCAGATCATGAACGCCGGGGGAGAGACAGCGACGACCGCTGCCGCCACCGACGCTGCAGAAGAAGAAATCCCGCAGACCGGTCTCACGGATGATGAGATGGCTGCCGTCGCCTCCTCTGAGGAAGAGGTAACCGAGGCTGCCGACGAGGGGACATTTTCGCGAATGCGGAATCTCTTTTCCAACCTGTCCGACTCTGCGGCCGGCGCGATCCGAAACGCTGTTGCCAAATCGGGCATGGCTGAGGACTATCGAACACCGTTCATCCATGAACAGGTCGGGTATTCGCTGTCACCGGAGGAAAGAGAATCCTTCTCCTCGCTGATCAAGGACCTGCCACTCTCCGACGATCTGAAAAAAGCGGTTGCTGACGGCACCGCTACGAATCGAGAGCTATTGTCGGAGTTGCAGAAACAATTCCCCAAGTTGTCAGACGAGTTATCCGGCAAAATCATTGCCAATCGTGCCTTCCAAACGATCGTGAAAGCACAGTTTACATCCAACTGGACACTTTCTCCGGAAGAAATGAAAGAAGAAGGCGCCATGAGGCGCATCTACGATAAGATGAATCAACAATTCGGAGCATTGGAACATTTTTCTGAGACAACCCTCGGAAAGGACCTGTTTCAGGAGCTTTCCGGCACTGCCAAGGATATGAGCCAGAATCTGGATTTCATGAAAACCCTGAATGAGGCGTTTCAGTACATCCAGCTCCCGATCAAGCTTCAGAACCAGAATGCCCACGGGGATCTGTACGTTATGACGCGCAAGGACAACCTGCGCAAGAACCCCAATAAGCTCAAAGCGGTGCTGCATCTGGAGATGGATCACCTGGGGACGCTCGACATCCATATCACACGAGAGAACACCGCCGTGACGGCTGCCTTCTATACGGACCGGCAGGAGACCGAGGCGCTGTTCAGCCGAAATATGGATATGCTGAAGGACGCGATCAACGAGCAGGGCTTCGCTTTCCAGGGGACGATGAATCCCAAGGAGAAGGATGTCGACATCGTCAAGGATTTTCTCTCGGCGGAGGCGCCGGTGGGAGATATGAAGCGGTATAGTTTTGATTTGAGAGCGTGACATAGCGTGTCACGGCAGGTTCACCTGAATTAAAAAGACAGCCTGTTTGTATGCGAACATACAACAGACTGTCTTCTTTAATTCAATCTCACGCTGCTAGCGTGTCATTTGGCATAATCGATAACTCTCGACTCCCGGATGATATTGATCTTGATGGTTCCCGGATACTGGAGCTCGTCCTCGATTCTCTTGGACATCTCTCTCGCCATGATCACCATTTCGTCATCAGATATCTGGTCCGGTTCAACGATCACTCGAACTTCTCTACCTGCCTGAATTGCAAAAGATTTATCAACACCCTTGAAGCTGTTAGCAACCTCTTCAAGCTGCTTGAGACGATTGGTATAGGTCTCCATCGTCTCGCGACGCGCTCCCGGCCTTGCTGCTGAGATCGCATCTGCCGCCTGTACTAAAACGGCAATCATACTCTCGGCCTCCACGTCTCCGTGGTGAGCCTCTACCGCATTCACGATAAGCGGAGTCTCCTTGTACTTCCGGCACAGGTCCGCACCGATCTGTACGTGGGTACCCTCCATCTCCTGATCGACAGACTTGCCGATATCATGCAGGAGTCCGGCACGCTTCGCCGTACGCACATCGGCGCCGACTTCCGCTGCCAGCAGCCCACACAGATGGGCTACCTCAACCGAATGCTTTAATGCATTCTGGCCGAAGCTGGTACGATACTTCATCCGACCGAGCAGACGTACGAGCTCCGGATGGATGCCGTGTACGCCAACCTCGAGTGTGGCTGCTTCGCCCTCCTCGCGGATGATCGTCTCCACTTCTTTCTGCGCTTTTTCGACCATC
Source organism: Eubacterium sp. (assembly GCA_036343395.1). Taxonomy (GTDB): domain Bacteria; phylum Bacillota; class Clostridia; order Lachnospirales; family Lachnospiraceae; genus Eubacterium_F. The sequence continues at coordinate 22,892 of JAZASH010000018.1, forward strand.
TCCTCGATACGAGCCGGATGGATACGCCCATCGATGATGAGCTTTTCAAGCGCGATCCGGGCAACCTCTCGACGCACCGGATCGAAACCGGACAGGATCACTGCCTCCGGCGTATCATCTATGATCAGGTCAATACCCGTCAGGTTTTCAAGGGTTCGGATGTTACGTCCCTCTCGACCGATAATACGTCCCTTCATCTCATCGCCCGGCAAAGGTACGACAGAGATGGAAGTTTCCGATACATGATCGGCAGCGCAACGCTGGATTGCAGACACGATATACTCTTTGGCTTTCTTGTCCGCTTCTTCCTTTGCCTGACGCTCCATATCCTTGATCAGTACCGCGGTTTCATGTTTTACATCTTCTTCAACTTGCTTTAATAAATACTCTTTTGCTTGTTCAGAGGTGAGACCGGAAATCTTCTCCAGCTCGCGCATATGGCTCTGACGGAGCTCTTCGACTCTCGCCTTTTCTTTCTCAAAGCTCTTCTCGCGCTGCTGCTGGGCTTTTTCCCGTTTCTCGAGTGCATCCGTTTTCTTGTCCAGAGTTTCTTCCTTAGTTAGTACTCGCTTTTCGTATTCCTGAATCTCTGCTCTCCGCTCCTTAACCTCCTGGTCAAGATCGTTTTTAACCTTGAGGTTTTCCTCTTTGGCTTCCAGCAGGGCTTCTCGTTTCTTGCTTTCGGCTGTCTTTAACGCCTCATCGATGATCTCTCTGGCTTTCTCCTCAGCATTTCCGATCTTGGCTTCGTTTAAGCGGTTCTGATAAGACATTCCGCCTTTACGGCCTACGAGAAATGCGATTGCCGCGAGGATCAGTGCGATGACAGCCGCTACTACGTAGAACAGCACTGGCACGTCGGTGCACCTCCTTATATTTAGTTATCTGCAGGTTTGGTTCCCCATTTTAAACCAAGGCCCCACAGTTATCTATATTTTAACCAAAAATCATAAAAAAGTCAAGCAATTCTTTAAATTACAATATAATCATAAATGTCGCAATCTTACGATTAATATCAACGACGATGTGCTCATCCAGACGGGACTGTGCGTCCGCTGCGTCCGCATGCAGCAGCAGAGCAAGCCACCGAAACTGCAGGCAACAGCAGAGCCAGCTGCCGAACTGCAGGCAACGACCGCTGCCGGTGGATCATCCCAGGATTCCGATTAACGCATCCGTGTCGAAGGCGCGCTCGAAAAGGATCTCCTCCGCGAGGTCGGCGAGGTTCTCCTCGGCGTGCTCGACTTCTCTCGCGTAGATCCGCGCGTTCTCCTCACGATCCTCCTTGGCAAGGCTTCCCTTTTGCAAAAATACCGCCGTGTCCATGTCACGGTTCATCAGGTAACTCAGCACGACCAGCTTCGCCTTGCCAAGGTAGTCGTAGTCGTCGATGCTACGGTTCAGCAGCAAAAAGGCGTAGTAGACGAGCAGGTGCTCGTACTCATACAGGCGCCCTTTCTCTGTCAGATACTTTTGCAAGTTGTCTGATGTATTTGTATATCTTGCCGAAAAATCGTTATTCTCATCCTCACCGAAATCTGTTTCACCTCTCTGTGTTTCCCCGTCATCATCTGTCTCATCCGCATCACCGATAAAGCTTCGGTAGATGAGCTCGACACGATCTGCCCATCGGTCACCGATGCTGGCGAGCCCGGAGAAGGTGCCCATGCGGATCAGGAAGTGTCGGTAACGCTCCCCGGCATCCCCCGAAGCACCTGTTACCCCCTCCAGCTTCGATAGGAACACATCCGCCTCTTCGATTATCCCATCCGGCAGTTCGGTCCCGCCTGACTCTGCGGACGCCCCTTCAGGCAGCTCATCCCCGTCCGATTCCCAGGCGTTGATCGCCTCCTGGGCAGCCTCAGCGTGTCGCAAAAAGCGGCGGATCCTCTCCGGCAGCTCGCGGTCGCGATCCTGCAGAATGCGGATCGCCTCATCACGGACGCATCGTAAGAAGGCGCCCAGTTCGGGTTCTCCTTCCGGAATCTCACTCAGCCCCGCTTCGCTTTCAGAAACCTCACTCGACCCACTCGTCTGTCCGGACATCGTCGCATCTCCGGCCTTTTCGGCATCAGGGCCGAGCTCTTCACTTGTCTTGGAGATAAACTGCATCTTTTCCGGGGAACCGTAGATCAGTCTCGCTGCCTCCGGGCAGCTGGCGCTGACCGAGACCTCGGAGACGAAAGCATCACCGTCGTCGGTTCTGACATAGTACTCGAGAAAGTTACGAGGGGTGTTCGTGCACACCTCGCAGAGCGCTTCTTCACCGAGCGCCCGATAGATATCACAGAGATTATGCTCGTCTAAAAACGGACAGCGCATGTCATCCGTCAGGATGAAACCATGCGCCTCGTAGATTTCTTCATAGCCACCTGAGTCACGTGTGCCGTCAGCATCCGCACTGTCCGCGTCATCGGCATCCACGGTGTCAGCATCCGCACTGTCCGCGCCGTCGGCATCCACGGCGTTCGCATCCGCAGCTGCCTCGTCATACGCACGGATGCACGCGCGGAGACGCTCACCGAGCTCTCCGTCGACCTGCATGTACGCCTCATAGGTGGCATCATCAATATCAATTTCCCATCCGGCACAACAGGTGTCCTCACACCGGTCCGCGATGCACCGGAAGTTCTCATAGTAAGCCGGATATGTCTTAATCATTACCCTCGTTATCACCCTCGTTATCGTTGTTGTCGTTATTATCGTCGTTGTTCTCCGTCGTGTGATCGTCCTGCGTCGTCACCGGTGTTCCCCCGGTGAGCTCCGTCAGGTAGCGGTCTGCCTGGACGGCTTCCTCGGTACCTGCCTGGATCGCGATCGCCTTTTCGTAGTACTTCTTGGCTTTTTTCTTATTGCCCTTGTAGTGATAGCAACGTCCGATCAGGTAGAGGATCTTCTGGTTGTCCTTAACGACTTTGTTCAGGGCCTTTAACTGCTTCAGCGCGTCATCATAGCTGGTGTTGATCATCTCACGCGCCCGGGAGATCATGTCGTCGAGATCCTTTTCATCAATCGTCGACACGGTCGTGTACAGACCCTGTGCTTCCTTGAGACTGAAATCCTTCTTTTTGCAGTCACCGACTGCTGCTGCCGCACCGAGCTTGTCCCCGGCGATATACAGACTGATCGCTTTCAGGAGCTTTTCGTAATTATCGCTCTCCTGCTGTGCCTTGGTGTCGGCATTCTCGATCTTTTTATTCAGTTCCTCGATCTGCGATTGCAGATCCTCTTTTTCACTCTCCAGTGCCGACAGCTGTGACTCCTTTACCGACAGCTGTTCGTTTACATCGGCAATCTCACTGCCGGTGTCATTACTGCTTTTCAGGAGCGTCGGGCGGATCAGGACAAACGTCACCGCGATACCGACAACCAGACCGATGATCAGATACATAAACGGCATCAGTGAGCGCTTCTCCTCGCGATAGGCACCGACCGGTCGCACGTTCTCGAGCGGATCCTTTTTCGGCTTACTCTTGCGCGGTTTATCCTGCAGCTCAGCTCCACCCGTCAGCTCATAGATTTCCTTGAGGTAACGAAGTGTTGTCGTGTTGTTCGCGTCAATCTTGCGGACGCGCTGCAGACATTTTTCTGCCTTGGCGTAATCCTTTTCCTTGATATACAAAAGCGCCAGCAGCTGTGCCGCGCGAATAAAATGCGGATTGAGGCTGACCACCTTTTTCAACTGGATGATCGCCAGGTCCTCGTTGCCGGACTGTGCCGACTGGAGCGCCGCATTGTACTTTTTGATCGTCTGGTTGGTCGCGTCTACGGCAACCTGGTTTTTCTGGAGCGCGTCGATATAGTAATCCGCCGCGTTCCCCTCCGGTGTGAGATATTTGCTGAGCACCCACTCACTGAGCGCCATGGTGATCTCACCCATCTCGTAATACACGAGTCCCAGCAGGTTTCTCGCGTCCTTGTTTTCCTTATCAAAGCGCAGACTCTGACGGAGCACCTCCACCGATCCGGACAGATCGCGAACCTGTGCCCTCTCAAGTCCTATATTGTAATATGTCCCCGAAACGCGCTTCAGGTAGTACATCACGGAAAGATCCGATCCGCAAAAGGCACACTGATACACGTTATCGGCAACATTGTTTCCACAAACGGGACATTTCATGCTCCCAACTTCCTCCTACAACGTATTCTTCGCATCCGAAATAATCTCCCGGATGATATCGGTCACATCCGGCAGATCGTTGTTATAAACCACGTCCTCGACCTTTTCCACATCCTGACATGGCTCAAACTTAGCCAGTTCCTCATCAAAGTTCAACATAACTCATTCTCCTTTACTACGCAGCGCTCGCGGCAGGAGTTTTCTCACAGTGAGCCGACGCTTCGTCGCGAGTCGTGAGAACAACCTCCGACCGCGCGAGCGCGGAATACTTTTATTTACCTAACTGTTTCAGCCGCTCACGAACCTGCGCCATCATGCCCTGATACTTCTCCTGCTTAGCCTTCTCCTCGGCGATCTTCTCCGCCGGCGCCTTATTCACGAAGTTCGGGTTACCCAGCATCTTCTCCGAGCGCGTCAGCTCTCCGGCCAGACGCTTCTCCTCCTTTTGCAGACGCTCGATTTCCTTCTCCACATCGACGAGCTCCGCAAACGGAATATAAATCGTACCACCCTCGATCACAACGGAAACCGCATCATCAGCAATCCCGCTCTTATCCGCCTGGATGGTCACCTCACTCGCCATACCGAGCGTCGCAAAGAACACGCGGTTCTCCTCGAAGTTATCTCTGACCTTCGCATCCTCAGAAACCACGATGACATGCGCCTTTCTGCTCGGCGGCACATTCATCTCGGCGCGGATACCGCGGATACCGGTAACGGCTTCCTTGATCTGCTCAACCTGTGTCTCCTCCTCTGAGAAGTCGCGAGTCTCGCGGAATGTCGGCCAATCCGATACCATGATAGACTGACTGTCATCTCCTAAAAGTGTCTGATAAATCTCCTCCGTGATAAACGGCATATACGGATGGAGCAGCTTCAGCGCATCGATCAGCACGGTCTTCAGCGTATACAGAGCCGCTGCCTTGGTCGTATCCTCGTCGTTATACAGACGCGGCTTCACCATCTCGATGTACCAGTCACAGAACTCATCCCAGATAAAGTCATAAATCTTGGAAACCGCGATACCGAGCTCGAACTTCTCCATCAGCGCGGTCACGTCGCGCGTGAGGTTGTTGACCTTTGACAGGATCCAGCGATCCGCCTTTGTCAGCTCCTCCGGCTTGACCTCTGCATAGTCGAGCCCCTCATTCTGGGCAAAGTTCATCAGCATAAAGCGTGACGCGTTCCAAACCTTGTTGGCAAAGTTACGGCTCGCCTCCACACGCTCCCAATAAAAACGCATATCGTTTCCGGGCGCATTTCCGGTTACCAGCGTCAGACGCAGCGCATCGGCACCGTACTTGTCGATCACCTCGAGCGGATCGATTCCGTTGCCCAGCGACTTACTCATCTTTCGTCCCTGTGAGTCACGCACCAGTCCGTGGATCAGCACCGTATTAAACGGTACATGCCCGGTGTGCTCGATCCCGGAGAACATCATACGGATGACCCAGAAAAAGATAATGTCGTATCCGGTTACCAGCGTGCTCGTCGGATAGAAATACTTTAACTCCTCGGTCTGCTCCGGCCAGCCCAGTGTCGAGAACGGCCACAGTGCCGAAGAGAACCAGGTATCCAGCGTATCCGGATCCTGACGCATCGGCTTGCCGCACTTCGGACAGGTCGGCCGTCCGTTCTTGCTGACCACCATCTCTCCGCAGTCATCACAATAGTAAGCAGGGATCCGGTGTCCCCACCAAAGCTGTCTGGAGATACACCAGTCACGGATATTCTCCAGCCAGTGATAATAGGTCTTGTCAAAATGATCCGGTACGAACTTCGTCTCGCCCTTTTTCACCGCCTCGATCGCCGGCTTCGCCAGTGTCTCCATCGCTACAAACCACTGCTTGGATACGCGCGGCTCGACTGTCGTCCCGCATCGATAACAGGTGCCGACATTGTGATCATGATCCTCGGTCTTGATCAGTGCACCCTCTTTTTCCAAATCACGGATGATCGCCTCACGTGCCTCATAGCGATCCATACCCGCATAGTCCGGATACTCCTCTGTGATCTTGGCGTCATCGGTCATCACGTTGATCACCGGGAGATCGTGACGTCTTCCTACCTCAAAGTCGTTCGGGTCGTGTGCCGGTGTGATCTTTACGACACCCGTTCCGAACTCCATATCTACATAATCATCCGCGATCAGCGGGATCTCACGATGTACCAGCGGCAGGATCAATGTCTTGCCGACAAGATCCTTATAACGTTCGTCGTTCGGATTTACTGCTACGGCGGTATCTCCCAGCAGGGTCTCCGGACGTGTTGTCGCCAACTCTACCGCTCCGCTGCCGTCGGCAAACGGATAGCGCAGATGCCAGAAATGTCCTTTCTGATCCTCGTACTCGACCTCGGCATCCGAGATGGTCGTCAGACAGTGCGGGCACCAGTTGATGATACGCTCACCGCGGTAGATCAGGCCTTTGTCATAGAGCTTGACAAACACCTCGTTGACCGCCTTGTTACAGCCCTCATCCATCGTAAAGCGTTCTCTTTCCCAATCACAGGAAGAGCCCATTTTTTTCAACTGAGATACGATACGGCCTCCGAACTTCTCCTTCCATGCCCAGGCACGGTCCAAAAATGCCTCGCGGCCGATATCATCCTTGGTAACCCCTTCTTCCTTCATCGCTTCGACGATCTTCGCCTCGGTAGCGATGGACGCATGATCCGTACCCGGCATCCACAGCGTCTCGTAGCCCTGCATCCTCTTAAAACGGATCAGGATATCCTGAAGCGTGTTGTCGAGCGCGTGTCCCATATGAAGCTGCCCCGTGATATTCGGCGGCGGGATCACGATCGTATAGGGGTTTTTCTTTTCATTGACCTCTGCGTGAAAATATCCTTTCTCCATCCACATCTCATAGAGACGGTCTTCGATCTCCTTTGGGTTGTAGGTCTTCTCCAGTTCCTTATGCATCGTTTCTTCCTCCTAGTATGACAGTATCTCACATCCGGTCTCGGTTACCAGCACCTCGACCTCCCACTGAGCCGACGGCATCCCGTCGTCCGTGTAGACTGTCCATCCGTTATCTTCATCGATAAAAATCTTGTCGGTTCCCATATTCACCATCGGCTCTATGGTAAAGACCATGCCGGGCACCATCAGCATCTCGGTCCCCGGCTTGGAGACGTAGCTGACAAACGGATCCTCGTGGAACTCCAGTCCGCAGCCGTGACCGCCGATCTCCTTGACGACACTGTAGCCGTTATCCAGTGCATGCTGGTGGACGGCGTGTCCCATATCGCCCATAAAATGCCATGGGATTACGTTTTTTATCCCGATCTCCATACATTCCTTGGTAACCTCGACGAGTTTGCGCCATTCCGGATCCACATCCCCGATCATAAACATCCGGGAGGAATCGGAATAATACCCGTCCAGGATCGTCGAACAATCGACGTTGATGATGTCTCCGTTCTTGAGGACGACATCCTTTGACGGCATCCCATGACACACCTGATCGTTGATCGAGGTGCAGACACTCTTCGGATAGCCCTCGTAGTTTAAGTCCGCCGGGATCCCACCCATCTTGGCCGTCGTCGTCGTGACGATATCATCGATCTCCTGGGTGTTCATCCCCTCGTGGATCTTCTCTGCGATCTCATCAAGGACAGCGATGTTGATCACCGCACTCTTTTTGATCCCCTCGATATCCTTTTCGGACTTGATCAGGCTCCGATCCGGGACGATCCGCCCCTTTCTCTCATAACTGTAGATGCGCTCATCGAAAGCCTCGTGACACATCTTATATTTTTTTCCGCTTCCGCACCAGCATGGTGCGTTGCGTTGCCACTTTCTCATGATTTTCTCCCTACTCGCTACTCTGTCTTTCTCAATAGTTCGGCCCGTAGTACTTCACGGCCAACATCGTCAGGTCGTCAAACTGCGGTGCCTCTCCGACAAACTCATCGATATCCTCTTTGATATTTTTGAGGATCTTTTTCGGTGATGCCGCCGCGTCTCGATTCAGTGACTCGACGAGGCGATCCTCACCAAAGAGCTCGTTATTGGCATCGGTTGCCTCGGTCACACCGTCGGTATAAACCACGACGGAGTCACCCGGCTCCAGCTTGAATTCGTGCTCCTTGAAAGGCATGCCCTCCATCGTAGCCACGGCCGGTGAGTGACGATACTTCACCATCTCGTACAGGCCGTTTTCATGACACAGCGCCGGATGCTCATGACCGGCATTGGCCGCCATACCCTCTCCGGTTGCCAGATCGATGATCGCGAGCCAGACAGTGACAAACAGCTCTGCCTCGTTACCCTCGCACATCTGGTCATTTACATCGGAAAGAATATCTGCCGGCGAACCACCCATCATCGCACGCGTCTTGATGGAGGTCTTGGCCTTCGCCATAAAGAGCGCTGCCGGGACTCCCTTTCCAGATACATCGGCCATGACGAGCACCAGATGGTTATCATCGGTCATGAAGAAGTCGTAGAAGTCACCGCCGACTTCCTTGGCCGGTGTCATTGTCGCATACAGATCAAACTCCTTGATATTCTTATAATCATCAAAGTTGGTCGGAACCATGCTGGCCTGAATATTCGTCGCCAGCGAGAGCTCACTCGCGATCCTCTGCTCCTTCGCCGTCGCATCCTTGAGGTCGACGATGTACTGCTCGAGCGAGGCCGCCATGTAGTTAAACGATCCGGCCAGACTACCGATCTCATCGTTGGTGCTGACCTCAGTCCTCAGACTGAAGTCTCCCTCACTGATATCGCGGACATCCTCCTCCAACTTTTTCAGCGGGTCGGAAATCTTTTTGGAGGAACGTCCCGTAAGCAGTGTTACCAGAAGCAGGACAAACGCGATCAAGGTCAGACAACCCTGGACCACGGTCTGAACACCTCGGTTAACCGAGGAAACCACGAGTTCGGTGTTCCCTTCGATTTTTTCGTAGATCTTTTCGGCCGGTTTCTGCACCAGTGTTACCGGCGATGTGATACATAGGATCCAGTCTGTCGTATCCACCAAAGCGTAGGCGATATACACCGCGCCGTCTCCGGCACCGTTACTGGTGATACCGTCCTTTCGTTTCAGGATGTCCTTTCCGGCACTGGCCAGTGCTGTCGGCTTATCCTCATCGAAGATCGTTCCCGGATCCTCTGCGTTGGGATCGACTCCCACACCGGCGATAAACTTACCCTCTTTATCAATCAGGTAACCCTGGCTCGGTGCCAGGATGCCGTCGTTGACCATGGATTCATTGAGCTCCTTCATCAAGATATCCATCGCAACGCAGCCCTTAAACTTGCCCTCCTTATCCAGGAACGGTGCGTAGCAGGTGATCGTCAGACCACGTCCGTATCCGTCCTGATAGGTATCCGTGAATCCGACCTTACCGTTCTTCTTCCCGGCCTTATACCAGGAGGAATCACGGAACTCATAATATCCCATATCGATCGCGGCCTGAGACTTGGGATCGTAGCTGGCCATCAGGCCTTCCTCCGTACCCAGATAGACCGTGGCGATATTCTCGGTATGGTCGATCACCGGCGTAAACAGGTCCTCGATATTTCCGAGGATACAACTATCCGGAAGCAGGCTCTCGTAATCGACCTTATCGTCGGCCAACGTACGCTGCATCGCCCACTTGCCGTCATTTTTCGCATCCGTCTCCGGAATCTCCGTTTTCGGGATCACATCGGATCGCACATAGAGTGTATGGAGATAATCCGCCATCTCCTGGACAACATTCGCATAGACCTCCAGCTTGTGCTCGGCCATCAGCGCCTTATCCTGCGCCTGTGTTGTGATGCTGTCCTCCAGCTGGTCGATCATCGCCATCGTACTCGTGGTCGACGCACTCTCACCGAGCTCCTTGGAGTTCTCCACGGCGGATCCCTTGATATATTGGATCGCCCCCAGACAGATCACACTGGTTAGGATCAGCGTGATCATGGCAAAGGTCAACGTGTTATAAATCATCTTTTTCGCCACGGAGGATCGGCGTACCTTAGAGCCGTCCGCCTGCTCCATCTCGATCTCCTGGAGATCTCCGTAGCCCAGCTTCACCGTGACGGCATCGTCCGCCATGACCGTAGCGATGATGAGTAATATCGCACCGATAATCTGGAAAACCGAAATCGGTGTCGCCTCCGTACCGAAGAGCGCACACATGATCGGGTTAGCAAACAGGGTAATGACAATCTCGGTAGAAAAGATCAGGGATGTCTTCAGAGCACTGACGTACTTCTGACAGATGATCTGTATCAAACCGTATAGTGCTCGGATGAATATACCGATGAACAAAGCGCAAATCCAGAATTTGAAATCCATCGGGATCGAGAACGTCGCTTTGCCGAGCATCACCTGGATCACCCAGCCGATCAGAGCGAACACCGCTGAGAAGAACAACTGCGAAAACGTCAGCTGCAGGGAGTTTTCATTGGATCCGAAGATGGAAACGCTGACGACATAGCCCGCAAAGCACAGATCCGCCAGGATCAGATACAGGATCTGTCGCGATGAAAACAGCAGCGAGAAATCCGCATCGAACATCAAAAGAAGCGCGATCACCGCGATGATGGTCGCGACCGTCGACAGGAAGTTTACCTTTTTCCGGAACACCAGCAGAAGCGGTGTGATAAAAACGAAGTAAAGGCTGACCACGCTGGATACGACAACCGCATCCATCCCACGTGATCCCAGCAGAGAAAAGACGCTGAAGCCGATCAACTCGGCGGCAAACAGGATACCTTTTAGGATCGTTCGCTTTTTCGTCTTTAGGATGGTCTTGAAACCAAACGCACCGAAAATAACAATACCGATTCCGTTTGTTATCAAAACAAACGCAAATGGCGAAACCGATTCCGGTACATTTTTCAAGAAGACATACTGAATCGCTGCAAATACGGTAATTACAATCAGGCCTATCGTAGCCCATCTCTGTCTGGAATGTTTCATCCGGTCCTCCTATTTTTCCCTGGCATTAAATTTGCGTAACAGGTACGCAGGTTTATACGCTGACTTGATAAAGCGGAGCCCCTGCTCCCCTACATCCTCTTCCATATTAACAAAGCCCTCTGTCGGTACGAGAAGCCGGGTCGACTCCTTGCGGATCACCTTGTAGACGTGCGGCACCGACCGTACCCCCTTTTCCACGATCACATCGTAGAAGAGGTCATTGAGCATCGTACCGTAGCAAAAGCCCTTCATTTCGCCGTCAATCCGTAATACGGCACCGAGAAGCCGCAGTTCATCGAAGTAATCGAGCTGCTTCTCGATCATACGCTGTTCCTTCAGGAGCGTGTTCTCGTCGTTGGTTTCTTTGTTCTCCTCGACCCACTGCGCCTCAAACTCCCGTGCCTCCGGGATGTCTTCTTTTGTCATCCGCGACACCACGGCACGCTCTCCGTAGATGTTATGAAATCGGTGAACCTCCGCTCTGCGATTGGCGAGCTTGCCGCCGGCAAAGGTCCCCATGCTGGAAGCTGCATAGATGTACTCCGCAAAATCCCTGTCCTCCGTAATCTCAAACCGACCCGGATACAGCTCCTCCAGCCGCTCGGCACAGGACTCCGTTAACGTCGAAAACAGAACCTTTTTCCCGTGCTCAGCCGCATCGGAAAAAATGTTCTCATACGCCAAACGCTCATCCCCGTCGCCCAAGGGCGCCAGATAAACGCGGTAGGTATCGTCGCATAGACCGCTCCGTAACGTGAATAAAAAACCGTCCCCCTCACAAATCCGGTCATCGTATTTTTCTTTTAATGAAAACATGCTGACCGGCGAGTGTTGACACGATCCTTCACCAAATGCCGAAGTATAGGCATATATGCGGTCATAATCATCCAGCGTTACCGCTGTAAACTCCATCTTTTTTCTCCCCTCACACCTTCGCAGTCCGATACAGAGTACATTGTATCACGTTTTTTTCAAATTGGCA
>JAZASH010000019.1:0-32126 GCA_036343395.1 Eubacterium sp.
CCTTCACCAAATGCCGAAGTATAGGCATATATGCGGTCATAATCATCCAGCGTTACCGCTGTAAACTCCATCTTTTTTCTCCCCTCACACCTTCGCAGTCCGATACAGAGTACATTGTATCACGTTTTTTTCAAATTGGCAACTTTTCATCGAAAAAAAGTATGCGTAAGTGCTTGAAAAATGTCCTCTTCATCCGGTGGGCAGCCCGGAACATAGTGCGTAAACCCGCGGCAGCAGTTGCCGATGCCATATTCTCCGGTGTTTCCGCGGTGTCCCTGACCGATCGCGATGCGCGGTAAGCCGGCACATTCCTCCTCGGACAGCCGGCACAAAGCCGCCGTCAGTGCGGCAAAGCAGGCGCTGCAGGACTCGCAATCGTCGATATCCACCGCCACATCCAGCGCGGGGCGACGCGAGGCAAACCGTGCCTCATACGGATCCTCTTCATCACCGGCGAGCTCACGGATGCAGGCTCCCTGATCGTTCAGCGTCAGGATCCTGACAGCAGCGAGGTCTGTGCTGCCGCTGCCGAGTGCTTCCGCCATCCCGACATAGGGGACGTCCGCCGTCGTCAGGCCGAGCAGGTGACAGGCGTAAGCATCGACCAGCACGGGATCCTTTGCCACCATCACACAGTCGGTTTTGAGAGGATTTCCGCCCTCCTCGAAGGTCGGATCCCCACAGATATGATCGACCACGATGAAGTCCTGACGGATCCCCCGTGAGAGGTGGGCGATCGGCTTGTGGAGCCCCATCGTGTGGAATTTTCGTTTTTCGGAGTTCGGTATCAGTCCCTTCATGTTTTTAAGGGCACAGGTCATCTTCGTCTGGCAATGCCCCTTCAGGACCGGGATGTTGATCAGATAGTCAAAGTCCGCCACGCAGTCGCAGATCGCGAGACTCATCCCGGCGCAGTCCCGCTCCGTAAAGCCATCCTTTTGCGTGTCGATAAACGGGACGTCGTACGTTTCGCAGAGTGTCCGGTAGCCACAATACTCGTAGGCCTCTGATGTCTTATCCCCGACCCAGGAACCCTCGACGATCGAGATATCCGAAAAGCCGTGCTCGCGCAGGTACAGGATGATGCCTTCGAGGATCTGCGGATGTGTCGTGGCACCGAAGTCCGCCGGTGTCGGTGTGACGAGGTTTGGCTTGAGACCGATGCGTTTATTATTATCACCGATCTCCTCGGCCAGTCCGGCGTACGTAAGTAACGTCCGCGTCATCTCGACCGGATCGGCGCCGTATCGCTTTATGATCTCCTGTTTTTCCATCTGTCCTCCTGCTTTCGCTACTTAAAAATACAACAACCGGGCGCCCGAAGGACGCCCGATAGCAGTAAAAACCATGTTTGATTTACTTCTTTTCCCCAGCTAACTCCAATCGCACCAGTGACTTGCGCAACGCCAGCTCCGCTCTCGCCATGTTGATGTTCTCGTCGGAGCTCTTCAGTCTGCGCTCCGCACGCTCTCTGGCTTCTTTAGCGCGGTCGACATCGATCTCGTCCGGCCACTCACAGGATTGGGCAAGGATCGTAACCTTTTCTTGTGTGATCTCCATAAAGCCCTCTAAGACGGCCGCTTCCTTCGTGACCTTATCCGGCTCACTGATCGTGAGTACACCCGGCGCCACGATGGTCGTCAGCGGGATATGTCCGGCCAGAATACCGATATCCCCCTCCGTCGTCGTGAGCTCCACCATCTCGACATCTCCCGTGTAGAAGACGCGTTCCGGTGAGATCACCTCCAATTTAAATTGCTTTAAATCAGCCATACTAATTCTCCTATATTATGCGGTCTTGCTTTGCTTGTAGCGCTCTACCACATCATCGATCGAGCCGGCATTCAGGAAATAGCTCTCCGGAATCTCATCGTGATCACCGTTGAGGATCTCACGGAAGCCCTGGATCGTATCGGAAATCTGCACGTATTTACCCGGCAGGTTGGTGAACTGCTCTGCCACGTGGAACGGCTGTGACAGGAAACGCTGTACCTTACGGGCACGGTTAACGAGGATCTTCTCATCCTCAGACAACTCGTCCATACCGAGGATGGCGATGATATCCTGTAACTCCTTATAACGCTGGAGGATCTCCTGCACGCCGCGGGCGATCTGATAATGATCGTTTCCAACGACACGCGGATCGAGCATACGTGATGTCGAAGCCAGCGGATCCACAGCCGGATAGATACCGAGCTCGGCGATGGAACGCTCAAGCACCGTCGTCGCATCCAGATGGGCAAAGGTCGTAGCCGGAGCCGGGTCTGTCAGGTCGTCGGCCGGCACGTAAACCGCCTGAACCGAAGTGATCGATCCATTTTTCGTGGATGTGATACGCTCCTGAAGAGCACCCATCTCTGTCTGCAGTGTCGGCTGATAACCTACGGCCGAAGGCATACGGCCGAGCAGCGCGGACACCTCAGATCCTGCCTGTGTGAATCGGAAAATATTATCGATGAAAAGCAGCACGTCCTTTCCGCCCTTGTCACGGAAGTACTCTGCCATCGTCAGTCCTGCCAGGCCGACACGCATACGCGCTCCCGGCGGCTCATTCATCTGACCGAATACCATCGTCGTTTTATCGATAACGCCGGACTCGATCATCTCATAGTAAAGGTCATTTCCCTCACGGGTACGCTCGCCTACACCGGTAAATACGGAGTATCCACCGTGCTCGGTAGCGATGTTGGTGATCAGCTCCTGGATCAGCACCGTCTTTCCTACGCCGGCACCTCCAAAGAGTCCGATCTTACCACCCTTCTGATACGGGCAGAGCAGGTCGATGACCTTGATACCGGTCTCCAGGATCTCTGCCTCTGTCGACTGATCCTCAAAAGTCGGTGCCTCACGGTGGATCGGATCATACTCCTTTACCTCCGGAGCCGGCTTCTCGTCGATCGGCTCACCCAGGACGTTAAAGATACGTCCCAGAGTTTCCTCACCTACCGGAACCGAGATCGGTCCGCCGGTAGCCACCGCATCCATACCACGCACCAGACCGTCGGTCGGTCCCATGGCGATACAGCGGACGGTATCATCACCCAGATGCTGCGCTACCTCAACCACGAGTGTCTCACCATCCTCTTTTTTGATGTTGATCGCCTCGTAGATATCCGGCAGCTCTCCGTTTTTAAACTTGATATCCAAAACGGCAGAGATAATCTGTGTGATCGTACCGATATTCTTTTTCTCTTCCATTTGTTACCTCCTTCTGTTACGTGCTATCGGATGCGTTACTCGATAGCCGATGCCCCGGCTACAATCTCGGTCAGCTCCTGTGTGATCGCTGCCTGACGGGCTCTGTTGTACTGAAGTCCCAATGTATCTATCATCTCTTCGGCATTGGATGTCGCGTTATCCATTGCCTGCATACGGGCACCGTTCTCACTGGCAGAAGCCTCTACCAGCGCACCAAAGATCAGCGAATTCATATACATCGGAATGATGTAGGATAAGGTCTCCTCTTCCTCCGGCTCGTAGTTCATCAGAGCTACGGCGCCCTTCGGCTCATCCGCTTTTTTGGCACCCTCTTCCGATGACAGATCTCCGATCTCCGAGTCCTCCTCCAGATCCTCCTCCGAAAACGGAAGGATTTTCAGAAGTCTCGGTGTCTGTGTCATCGTATTTTTAAATACGGTATACGCGAGATAAACCTCGTCGATCTTGCCGCTCTCGAGATCGCCGGTTACGGTTTTCCCGATGGTGACGGCATCACCGAAAAGAGGCTTGTTCATAACCTCGCAAAAATCCCCGCACATCTCAAAACCGATCCGTCGGAGTGACTCCAGACCTTTTTTCCCGACCGGATAGATAATGGTGTTTTCCATATCAAAGCCGGCTCCGGTAACAAGCTTAACAATGTTGGAATTGTATCCGCCTGCCAGTCCTCGGTTGGATGTGATAACAATGATTCCTGTTTTTTTCGGGCCTTCTTTTTCACCGGAAGCGAGATACGGGTTTGACACATTCCCCGAGCGAGCCAGCATACCGGAGACCGTTTCGTACATTTTTTCAAAGTACGGCTTGGATTCCTCGGCACGCCCCTTGGCTTTCTGGAGCTTTACGGTCGAAACCAGCTTCATCGCTTTGGTAATCTGCGACGTCGAGGTGATACTCTCACGGCGTCGCTTGATATCTCTCATGGAAGCCATAGATTACCTCCTATGATTAGCTTAAGAAATCTTTTTTGTAATCCTCGATCGCTGCAATCAGTTTCTTTTCCGTCTCATCGCTGATCACCTTCTCATCGCGGATCGCAGCGGGGATGTCCGGATGCTTGGAGTCGAGGTACTCAAAGAGTCCTTTCTCAAACGGGAGGACATCCTCTACCGGAATGTCGATCAGGTACTGCTTGGTCGCAGCGTAAATAATGATAACCTGATACCATACCGGAAGCGGATTGTACTGATCCTGCTTCAGGATTTCACGGATTCGCTCACCCTGATCCAGCTGTCTCTTGGTATCGGCATCCAGATCGGAACCGAACTGTGAGAACGCTGCCAACTCGCGGTACTGAGCCAGCTCGATACGGATCGGACCGGCGATACTCTTCATCGCCTTGATCTGTGCCGAACCACCAACTCGCGATACGGAAAGACCCGGGTTTACGGCCGGACGGAAACCGGAGTTAAACATCTCGGTCTCCAGATAGATCTGACCATCGGTGATGGAGATAACGTTGGTCGGGATGTATGCCGACACGTCACCCGCCTGTGTCTCGATGATCGGCAGAGCCGTCAGGGATCCGCCACCCAGCTTATCCGAAAGCTTCGCTGCACGCTCGAGCAAGCGGGAGTGCAGGTAGAATACGTCACCCGGATACGCCTCACGTCCCGGCGGACGCTTGAGCAAAAGAGAAAGGGTACGGTATGCCGTCGCATGCTTACTCAAATCATCGTAGATGATCAGGACATCCTTGCCGGCCTCCATCCATTCCTCACCCATCGCACATCCGGAATACGGAGCGATATACTGAAGCGGTGCCAACTCACTCGCGGTCGCCGCAACGACGGTGGTGTAGTCCATAGCACCATATTCTTCCAAAGTTTTTACCAGGTTTGCTACGGTCGAAGCCTTCTGGCCAATCGCAACATAGATACAGATCACATCCTGATCTTTCTGGTTGATAATGGTATCGATCGCGATCGCCGTCTTACCTGTCTGGCGATCACCGATGATGAGCTCTCGCTGTCCACGACCGATCGGCACCATGGAGTCGATCGCCTTGATACCGGTCTGCAGCGGCGTGTCGACAGACTTACGGGAAATGACACCGTGAGCCACACGCTCGATCGGACGGAGCTTGTCGGTATTGATCGGGCCCTTGCCGTCGATCGGCTGGCCGAGGGCGTTTACTACACGTCCCTGCATCGCATCGCCGACCGGAACGGTCATGACACGTCCCGTCGTCTTTACCTCGTCGCCCTCCGCGATTCCGGATGCGTTACCCAAAAGCACGGCACCGACGTTGTCCTCCTCGAGGTTCAGGACCATACCGTAAACCTCGCCCGGGAACTCCAACAGCTCTCCCTGCATCGCCTTTTCCAAACCATGGATACGGGCGATACCATCTGCAACCTGAATGACGGTTCCGACATTAGCCACTTCGAACTCCGTGCTGTATTTCTTGATCTCTTCTTTGATCACTGAACTGATCTCTTCAGGTTTTAAATTCATATCGTCTATACACCTTCTTTCTGATACTCAGCAGCTCGACAGCCGTACACTTGCCAGCTGTCTTCCCATCGCCTCCAGCTTCGAACGAATGCTGTTATCCAGCACCTGATCGCCGATGCGGATGACCATACCACCGAGCAGGGATTCATCCACTTTATAATTCATCTCCAGCGATGCAAAATCGGTCACCTCGAGAACACGTGCCTCTACCTTTTTACGATCTGCATCCGAGAGTTGTACCGGTGTACGTACCTCAACCACACCGATCTTTTGTCTCTCTTTGGCCTTCTCGTCAAAATAAGCGAGCACCTTCTCCAGTTCGCCGATACGATTTTTACGAACCATCACATCGAGCAATCCCATCACGTCCGTCGAAAGCTTGTCCGCAAAGACCTCCTTTAAGAGCTCCTGCTTTCTCTCCATCGACATGTCCGGATGCTTCAACGTCGGTAAAAAGTCGGGATTGTCTTTCAATGCCTGTGATATGACACGGACCTCATCCCAAACCGATTCCAGTTTGTTTTCCTCGATGGCCAGTTCGAAAAGTGCATCACCGTATACCTTCGATACTAGCTTTGCCATGTCGCATCACCCATTTCTTTCAGTGTCTCGTCCACGAGCGCTGCCTGGGTCTTTTCATCCATCGAGTTCTCCACGAACCGACCGGCCATCTGCGTCGCTACCTGGACGATTTCCTGTTTGATCTCATCCTTAACTTTGTCCTTCTCCAAGGACGCTTCCTTCTCCGCACGCGTGATGATGCGGTGAGCTTCTTCATCAGCCTCGCTGATGATCTCGGACTCACGAGCCTTTGCCTTCTTACGGGCCTCGGCCAGCATCTCCTCCGACTCTTCCTCGACCTTAGCAAGCTTGTTGTCATACTCGTCCTTCATAGCAAGAGCAGACTCCTTTGCCTCAGCCGCCTCGTCGAGCTGATCCTTGATCAATTGCTTTCTCTTTTCGATCAGCTTTCTCGCCGGATTAAACAGCAGGTAGGAGAGAAGGATAAACAGTATCAGCATCGCGATCAATGTGATACCGGTATCAAATAATGTCTGGGCGTCTAACCCAAATATCCTGGGTTCCAACGTATACCCCTCCTTTCCTTGAGAAAAATAGTTGTGTTTTCTCCGGAGAGATTACGGGAGCAGCGGATTTGCGAACATCAGAATCATCGCTACAGCCAGACCATAAAGACCGGTGGTCTCGGCTACGGCCTGTCCCAAAAGCATGGTAGACATTACCTCACCACGTGCGCCCGGGTTACGTCCCACTGCGGATGCACCATATCCGGCTGCGATACCCTGGCCGACACCAGGTCCGATACCGGCGATAACTGCCAAACCTGCTCCAATTGCGGATGCTGCCCTGATAATAGCTTCTGCCATTTCCATAATAGTTTCCTCACTTTCTGCCGCTTGAAGCGGACTTATTTTTATGTTTATTTTTATTACTTTCTTGGTTACTTCCGCGATAAGCGCGGTCAGAGCTAATCTTCGAGCTCTGTGGCATTTTTTATAAATACCATGGTTAGCATTGCGAAAACGTATGCCTGCAGGGCTCCGGCGAAGACATCGAGATAACCGTGCAAAGCAGCCGGCCAACCGATCAATGCGAGCTTCGGCAGGAGTCCGTAGATCAGTCCCATCATCATCGTCCCGGAAAGGATATTCGCAAAGAGACGGAGTGAGAGCGAAACCGGTGTTGCCAGCTCACTGATGATATTCACCGGCAGGAACAGAAAGAACGGTTCAAACAGTCCTTTCAGCTTACCCTTGGCATTCCACTTGATTCCCTGATACTGGATCATAAAGAATGTGATCAGCGCCAGCGGAAGTGTTACGCCGTAGTCAGCGGTCGGCGGTCTGAGTCCGAAGAGTCCGGACAGATTGCACACGATGATCAACGTGAACAATACGCCGATGTAGTTCTTGAACCTTGGCGCCAGCGTCTTTCCCATATTGCCGTGCACCAAATTGTCCGCCATCTCAACCAACAACTCGACAACATTCAGAAGTCCGGTCGGCGCCTTTGTCGGGTCCGCCTTTTTGATCTTCCGGTTTACCACTATGGCAAAGATGATCAAAATAACCATTACAATTGCCAGGCAAACATGAGTTGTGGTGATGTAGACATCCGCGCCGAGAAAATTCAGCTTGTGATATCCGTGGACATAAAAGTCAACTTTTTCCATCTGTTGTCATCACTCCTTCCCGATGTTGTTATTCTGGTGTTCATTATTTATTTCTGTTTTATTTGTTTCTTTACTTTCGGTCTCCGTTTTATCCGTTTCTTCTTCGTTCTTTTGTTTTTGCTCTTCCAGTTCTCTTCTCTCTTTATCAGACAGAAGTCTGCCGTGTTCGAGCAGTTCTTTTTTATCTTCTTCGGTCATCTCACCGGTACGTTCTTTATCGAATAATAACGGTACTAAAAGTGCGCCTGTTTTTCTTCCGAAAAGACCAACCAGCATCGCGACCGGATGGATATAATCCGGGATGAAACAACACCCGGCGACTGCCGCGACCTCGATCGCCAGTCTCAACAACGCGGTCTGTCTGCCGTGCGTCCGCGCCTGTGCTTCACTGATATCCAACTCCACCTCGATGCAGTGATACAGGTGAAACATCAGTGCTGTCGCGATCCCACTCCCGAGAAGCTCTCCCGCCAGGCACGCCCAAACATTCGGTACAAACCAGATCCCCACCATCGTCACGACCGCTGCCGTGATCCAGATCCCGAATATCACCCGGTGGAGTGTCTTTTTTGCGATCTGCCTATCCGGAAACCGCTCAATCATTTGTCATCGTCCTCTGTTTTTCCTTTGTAATCCCTGTACTGTTCCAATACGGTCGGCTCCCTGTCCGCTGTATCCTCCGGCTTCGCCCCTCCCGGACGATAGTGTCCAGTGAGCACCAGCATACTCCGTATGGATGCCAAAAAACCAATTACCATAAAAATGATAAGTATAAACTTCGTCCCAAACAACTTGTCTAAATAAAAACCGATTCCCAGGCTCATCCCCATGCAAACCAGCAACGCGAGCCCGATCTGCAAAATCATCGAAAGAGCAGTTATAACCTCTCGCTTATTCTTCTCATCATCCCTTTTTCTCATTTCCCAGTCATCTCTTTGGCCTTCCGTACGCAGGCCATCTGCCCCTCGATCACGGCTGAGCGGAAGCCCTTCTCCTCGAGCACCCTCACCGCCTCGATGGTCGTCCCTGCCGGCGAGCATACCATATCCTTTAACTCACCCGGATGCTTGCCCGTCTCCAAAAGCATCTTTGCACTGCCGTACACCGACTGCGCTGCCATCCGATACGCATCGGCACGCGCCATCCCGTCGGCCACAGCGGCATCCGCCATCGCCTCGATAAACATAAATACATAAGCCGGTGAGCTCCCGCTGACACCGATGATCGTATCGATCATCGACTCCGGTACGACAGAAACGATACCGAAGCTCTCGAAAATCTCAACCGCCTTTTTCTTTTCTTCCTCAGAAACCAGATCCGTAAAGCACATACCGGTCGCACCGGCACCGACCAGAGCCGGTGTGTTCGGCATCGTACGCACAAGGTGTACAGCCTTGCCGAAATGACCCATGATCGCGTCGATCGTCATCCCCGCTGCGATAGAAATCACCAGCGTATCATCGTCGACAGCATCCGCGATCTCCGGGATCACATCGGAGAACTGATACGGCTTGATGCTGATGATCAGCACATCTGCCGCCTCGGCCACCTCGCGGTTAACCGTTGTTGTCTTTACGCCATACTTTGTATGGATCTCCTGAAGCGCACTCTCCTCCAGATGTGATACGATCACATCCGACGGATCGTAGAGCTTATTTTTCAAAATCCCGGACAGCATCGCCTGTCCCATATTTCCGCAACCGATAATACCCAGCATACTTTTGTACTCCTCTTAATCTTAACTCCGGCCTCGTTCGCCCGGGCGGCTCTCATAGTACCTCAACCACCCACATGGCTCTCATCAATCTTCGATCATCCGGATCCTCTCCAGGTGACGCTCGTCGCCGGAAAACTCCGTGTCTAAAAATGTATCCACGATTTTCTCTGCCAGTCCGACACCGATCGCTCTCGCACCGAGCGCCAGGATGTTGGCATCGTTGTGAAGGCGCGTCGCCTCCGCCGAAAAGCAGTCCCCGCACAGCGCTGCGCGGATACCCTTTACTTTATTCGCAGTGATCGAAATGCCGATCCCGGTACCGCAGATCAGGATGCCCTTCTCATACGCACCGCTCGCCACCGCCTCGGCTACCTTTTTCCCATAAACCGGATAGTGAACGGACTCATTACTGTAGCAGCCAAAATCCTCGAACTCCTCGCCGCGATTTTTTAAATGTTCCAAGATCGCCTGTTTCAACTCAAATCCCGCATGATCACTTCCTACTGCAATCATCGTTATCCTCCTATTGCCATCCCAACCTCTTCTTCATCCTGTAGAGCAGCTCCTTCAACTCCACATACAACGCCTCATACGTCGCCTCATCGCCGCCGTACGGATCCATCACATCATCCTCAAGCCCGACGAACTCCCTCAGCGTATATACATGCTCTGTCAGATCGAAATCCTCCAGAACCTTTACCTTCTCCGTAAACGCCATTGTGATCACGAGTGTCTTCTCATCAATGTCCTCTGCCCGGAGAAGTCTCGACGACTGCTCCTCGCACGGCACACTGTGAAGCTTCAGCAGATCGACAGCTTTTTGATTGATCGGCTCAGAGAAAAGTACGACCAGTCCGCGCGAACAAATCTCGATCGACTTGTCCATCACGATACTTTTCATGATCCACTCCGCCATCGGTGAGATCGTGACATTTTCCTTGCAGACAAAAACCACCCGCGAGTAATCCATCAGATCTACCACCTGTCCGGCGGCCGCCTTCATGAGGCGGTTCATCAGCGCATCCTCCTGCTCCGCGCCGAAAAATGTCTCTGAAAAAATATGCATAACGCCCTGGTGATCAAACTCACGCAGCGCTGCGTAAAGATTATGACCCAAGGTGTTTTCTTTCATCGATCCGATCGAAAGAACCACACCGTATGTATACGCACCGACTCGCTCATCCGTCGTCAGCACACCGACTCGATCCGGCGGGAACTGTCTGGCGAGCTCGTCGATCTTTTTTTCTACTTCTTCCTCGTCACCACGCACGACGGTAAGCTCCGCCTCCGGTGCATAGTGCCGATACTTCATCCCCGGTGCTCTCGGCGTCTCGTCATCCGCGGTCTCTCCGGCCGAACGGATCGGCTCCTCGCCCTCGCCTCCGATGACTTCCTCGATCATCTCCCGGGTGATAAAACCGGGACGCAGGATCACGGGACGAACTCCCGTAATATCCAGGATCGTCGACTCATAGCCGATACCGACCTCTCCCCCATCGATGATCATATCCACACGTCCGTCGAGATCCTCGATCACGTGCTGTGCCGTCGTAGGACTCGGACGTCCCGACAGGTTGGCGCTGGGTGCCGCAATCGGTATCCCCGCTGCCCGGATCAGCTCTCTCGCACCTGCGTGCGCCGGCATCCGGATCGCCACCGTATCCAGACCTCCGGTTATCGTATCCGGCACCTGATCCGACTTACGAAAAATCAGTGTCATCGGACCCGGCCAGAAGGTATCCATCAGTTTTTCCGCCATCGGCGGAATCTCAGTCACGAGATCCTCTAACTCTTCTCGCTCGGAAATATGCAAGATCAACGGATTATCGCTGGGACGGCCCTTGGCCTCATACACCTTGGCCGCTGCTTCCTCGCTCCTCCCGTCGCAGCCCAGTCCGTAGACCGTCTCCGTCGGAAACGCCACCAAGCCCCCAAAACGAAGGATCCTGGCCGCCTCGCGAAGGTCCGAAGCATCGTAGCCTCCTGTCTTATCCCATGATATGACGCGTGTTCGCATACATCTCTCCTAGTTTACCACATTTTTGTCATATTTACAAGTATCATTTCAAGGATTTGTCGATCGTTTCCCACGTGATCGCTCTCTCCGAACCCATGGACCAGAAGGCCGCACCGGCGATCTCCTGCTTTTTCACTTCTGCCAGTTTTTTCTTCAACGATCTCTCATTCTCCATCCAGAGTTTGTAGATCTTATCCTTGCCTTCCTTGAGCTCCGCATACTGTTGTCCGAGCTCTTTATCCCACTTGGCCTTGGCCCCCTTGCTCCATACCCAGTTCTCGGCATCGCTCATCGTCAGCACCTCACTGGTGAGCTTCAGATCATCGCCCTCCGTGGACTCCAGCCACAGTCTCGTGAAGAACGGAAGTCCGACTACCACTCTCTCCTTCGGGACACGCTGAACCGCCTTAGCGATCGCATCCTGTACATAGAGAAGCGATGAAACCGAACCGGCCTCTTCACTGCCACTGTAATGCTCATCGTAAGCCATAAAAATCACATAATCCACGATGCGTCCCTGCTCGGCAGGATTGTAATAACTGTTGTACTCGCGGATCGGATAGTTATCCGAAGAAATGATCAGGTTTTCCTTGTGTGCCTCGATCGTCAGTTCCCGCAAAAACTGCAGATACGCCTTTGCCGCCTTTGCCTTTACGCGCTCAAAATCCACATTGATTCCGTCAAAGCCATAGGTCTTTGCTTCGTCGATCAGATTGTCAATCAGCTTGCGTCTCGTTGTTGTCCTCCCGAGCGCTGTCTGAAGCTTTAATTTCTTCGATGGAAAATCGCGGACCGTCGGCCATACCTTGAGGCCGGCATCGTGCGCCGCCTTGACATAATCCTTGTCAGCAATAGAAGAAATTCCACCCTTATTATTCTTTACGACATACCAGGTCGGAGCGAGAATATTTAACGTTTTTGACTCCTTAGTATTCAGCGGAAGCGACGAGATATGTTCGCTGCCGATGTTGTGCCAGCCGAGACAAACCGTAGCGTCGATACTCTTTTGTGTAAAGGAGGTTGGCTCCTTGGAAAACTCGAGTGTTTTCGACTCGGTTTTACGGATTGACTCATTGGTTACATAGCCACTGATACCGTCCTTTGTAACGACCGGCTGGTACTCATTTTCCTGCTTGCGATCCATCGAAATAAAGACTTCATCGCCCTCTTTTAAATCGAGAAAATATGGGTATTTATTTCCCGGTCCCTTTCGCATACGCTCTTCTTTTCCGATCGTTGCTACCGTGTAATTTTTGGTATGATCCGCAAAGATTGCGATACGCTTCGGCGAGTCGTATTCGGTGTATTCGCAACTCGCATTTTTAGCGATAAAAGAGAGAGAAATATAGAAACTTCCGCCCTCTTCTTTGAGCGGTTTTTCACCGTCCTTTTCTTCGTCAACCGCATAGTCGGTAACGCCTTCCTCAGTCGCGTAAGAAAGGATCTTTTCTTTTGTATCAACATAGATTCTCTCATCCATATATGAGGTGGCAATCTTCTCCGGGATATAGGTCTGCCCGTCGATCACACGTCCCTTTTCCTCGGAGCGGACACCGTCAATAATCAGTGCCACTCCATCTTCACCAAGGTTGAATTCTTCGTTCAGATCAGCCTGTGCCGTACTCGGTCCGAGCATGCGCCAGGCGATAAAACCACCGGCACCCAGAGCGGCTAAAACAAGGAACAAAACAACGATAAGAATAATCCGTTTTTTCTTTTTCTTGGATGCTGCCTGCTCCTCCGGAGAAACAAAGGTCGGATCCTCATTTCTCTCGCGCTCGATCTCGTGACGCGCCAAAGCCTTTTCGATATCATCTGCAGACGGTGGTGCCGGGCGCTCGGTCGTCGTTACGGACGAACCCTTTTCCACCATCTCCTCTTCCAGCTTTTTGAACTCATCAGTTTTGTTCTTCATATAAGCTCTCCTCTGCTTGTTATCGTTTCTTAAGCTTCAGTATTTCTGCCGCATTTTTACCGAGTATTTTTTCCTTTTCCTCCCGACGGAGAGAGGTGTGCTCGATCCACTTCAGACTCTTTCTCTGACTCGCCCACGGCGAATCCGACCCAAAGAGAATCCGGTCTGCACCAAAAGCTCTCACCATCTCGATGAAACGTTCCTCATCGAGCATATCGGGTAACTCAGCCGCCGGTGTCGAAAACGAGGTGTCAAGTCGCACGTCCTCTCCGACCAGCTGATCCATCACCTCATCCCACAGGCGCCATCCTCCCATGTGAGCCAGGATCAGACGATCCGATCCTGTATCACGGAGCACCTCACGTACCATCGCCGGTGTCGTGTGGACGGGGTCCGGTATACCGATATCCACGCCGGCATGGACGACGATATAGAGTCCCTGCTCCGATGCCGCGTCGATAATCCGTTTATAGCGGATATCGTCGAAAAATACACCCTGATAATCCGGATGCAGTTTGATCCCTTTTAAACCCAGCGATGCGATCCCGCGGATCACCCTTTTATAATCCGGCGAGTCCGGATGAATCGCTCCAAAGGAAAGCAGGCCTTTGCGTCCGGAGGAGAGGTTGATCTTGTAAGCGGATTTGTTGATCGTAGCCTCCTGATGCGGCGATGTCGCCACCGGAAGCACCAGGGCATAATCGATCCCTGCCGTCTTGCACGACTCGGCGAGTCCCCGTGTCGTCCCGTCGGTATGCGGATCGATCCCCGCAACCTCACCCAGCTTTGCCACCGTTTTCTCCGCAATCTCATCCGGATAGGTATGGGTATGAATATCGACGATGATTGTATCTGACATCTATTAAGCCTCGTAGCCTACCAGGAAGGCCTTCTGGTTAATCTCTACTGTTTTCTGAGGAACCGTCTCGGCGATCACATCCAGCCACTGCTGCTTTTCGAAGTCCATATTCTTTGCTGCTAATCCAATAATAATCGTGTTAAACACTCTGGCATTTCCGAGTTTTTTTGCCTCCTCCATCGCATCGATGGAGATTACGCGATGCTCCTTTTCCAGCGTCGCAAGGATGTCCGCCGGATATTCACAGGCACCCATTACGACCGGCATCGGATCCATCCGCTGATCGTTGACGATCATAACGCCGTCCTTTTTCAAAAAGTGTGCGTAGCGCATCGCCTCGAGTCTTTCAAAAGCAATCAGCACATCGGCTGTTCCCTCCTCGACGATCGGCTCGTAGACGCGGTCTCCGTAGCGTACATAGGTTACGACAGAGCCACCGCGCTGCGCCATCCCGTGCACCTCAGAAAGCTTAACATCATAACCGCCCTTGCGGATGATGCCACCGAGGATGCGGCTGGTAAGAAGCGTTCCCTGACCGCCGACACCGACGATCATAATATTCTTTGTTTCCATAGCAAGTCTCCTAACTTTTATCTCTTTACTTTTCTACCATATCGATCGCTTCAAAAGGACACAGGCCTTTGCAAAGTCCGCATCCGTTACACATGGTTTCATCGATGGAAATCGTGCCGTCTTCGTTCTTGGTCAGAGCCGGACAACCCGGTTTCAGACACGCTCCGCACTTCTTACATTTGTCCGGATTCGGCACACATTTGTTAGGGAATTTCATTCCCTTTAACAGGGCGCAAGGGCCGCAGGCAATGATGACAGATACCTCATCCTTTGCCACTTCTTCCTTGACAACCTTTTCGAATTTTTCAATATCAAATACGTCTACCTCGACGACATTTTTCACGCCGATCGACTGGCAAAGATTGTAAATATTAATCGCCGGAACCTCTTCTCCCTGAAGTGTTTTCCCGGTCGCTGCGTGATCCTGATGACCCGTCATACCGGTCGTGGAATTATCCATAATAATAACGGTTCCGGTACCCTGATTGTAAACCATATTGATCAGGGAATTCACACCGGTATGCATAAAGGTGGAGTCACCGATCACGGCCACCCAATCCTTGATATATTCTTTACCTTTGGCCTTCTCCATACCGTGGAGCGTCGAGATACTCGAACCCATACATACGGTCGTATCGATCACTCCGAGCGGCGGTACCGCACCGAGCGTATAACATCCGATATCACCGGCAGCATG
The DNA here is from genome assembly GCA_036343395.1 of Eubacterium sp. Taxonomy (GTDB): domain Bacteria; phylum Bacillota; class Clostridia; order Lachnospirales; family Lachnospiraceae; genus Eubacterium_F. Next base: position 15,649 of record JAZASH010000019.1, read on the forward strand.
GAGCTTACATTTCTTTAATACCGTAAAGGTCGAGCGGTGCGGACAACCCGGACACAGGATCGGCGGACGTGCCGGGAGATCCGGATACGCCTTGGTCTCGACCGGCTGATCCAGGAGCTTCTCACGGAGGAGATTGGCACTGTACTCACCCTGCTTGGTAAAGATTTCCTTGCCGACACACTCGATGCCCCAGGCCTTTACCTGCTCCTCGATCACAGGCTCTAATTCCTCAAAAATATACAGCTTGTCAACCTTCTTGGCGAACTCTTCGATTAAGGCTTTCGGAAGCGGATACACCATACCAAGCTTGAGTACGGATGCCTCCGGGAATACCTCTTTGACATACTGATACGGGATACCGCTGGTGATAAATCCGATCTTGGTATCACCGTACTCCGCACGGTTGATCGCAAAATCAGAGCTGTCTTTTTCGAGGCGATTCATCCGATCCTCGACGACGAGATGACGCTTGATCGCGTTACCCGGCATCATGACATTTTTAGCGGCATTTCTCTCATAGGGTTTGTCATCCGGTACGACTCTGTCCTTTAACTCCACCAGGCCCTGGCTGTGTGCCAGACGTGTCGTGGTACGCAGGATCACCGGTGTGTCGTACTCCTCACTGATGCGAAAAGCTTCTCCGACAAAATCCTTTGCCTCCTGCGAATCCGACGGCTCGAGGACCGGTACGAGAGCGGCTCTCGCGATCGCTCTGGTGTCCTGCTCGTTCTGCGAGCTATAGAGTCCGGGATCGTCTGCCACGACGATCATCAGGCCGCCGTTGGAGCCGATATAGGATACGGTGTAGAGGGGATCCGATGCCACGTTGAGTCCTACATGCTTCATGGACGCCATCGCACGGACACCGCTCATCGATGCACCGATCGCTACCTCGGTCGCCACCTTTTCGTTTGGTGACCACTCCGCGTAGATCTCCGGATAGTTTACGATGTTTTCACTGATTTCTGTACTGGGTGTACCCGGATAGGCGGCGCTTACCTTGACGCCTGCCTCGTAGGCACCGCGGGCGATCGCCTCGTTTCCCAGCATAACCTTACTGTTGCTCATTATGATGCTCCTTTCTATCGTTCGGCGCGAGTCCACTGTGAGACTCACGCTTATCACTCATCATCGAAGTCAAAAAACTCACGTTTGATGTATACATTTTTTTGATTGTTTTCGAGCTTCTCCACCTGCAGCTCCCCGATGCTGTGGATGAACTTTTGGAAGGTGGCGTATCCGAATTTGGAAGAACGGAAATTCGGATATTTTTCATAGACCAGATTGGCCAACTGACTGATGTCCAGTCCCTCAATACCGGCCTTATCCACACAACGGATCGCGTAATCCACGATCTCGGACGTGTCATTGTTTTGCAGAACAACGGTGACGGTCGACTTGTTGCGACGAAGCTCAAAGGCATCGATCTCCTCGATAAATTTGGACAGGGAACTGTAGCCGTAGTTTCGCACGTCGAAGTCGGAGTATTTTTTTACCAGCGCACTTCCTATCTCGCCGAGTCCCGTATCCTTTCCGTTGTTCTCGTTGGTCATGATGACCTCGATAATCGCATCGGCAATCTTTTTCTGCGATACGATATTCTGTTTTTTCTTTTTGCCTGTCTTGCCGTTTTCCGAATCCAGCAAAAGCTCAATGTCGGTGAATACCGAGCAGGCACCGCGGAACGACTTGGGCGTTTTGCTCTCGCCCATACCGATGACCTCCATGCCGGACTCTCTAAGTCTCGACGCCAGTCTGGTAAAGTCGCTGTCCGATGACACCAGGCAAAAGCCTTCGACGTTGCCCTCGTAGAGAATATCCATCGCGTCGATGATCAGAGCGGAGTCCGTCGAGTTTTTACCGGTGGTATTTTGAAACTGCTGGATCGGTGTGATCGAACGCTCGGCGAGCTCATCCTTCCAACGGTGCATCTGGTTGGTCGTGAAGTCGCCGTAGATACGACGGTAGGTCACGATCCCGTGTCGGGTCATCTCGTCGAGGATCACATCGATGTACTTTGCCGATACGTTATCCGAATCGATCAGCAGCGCAAATCTCTTATCATCCAAACCTGTTATTTCCTCCTGTTTTCTTTCCTTACAGGCCCCCGGATCTCGTCCGGAAGCGTTTTTGCGGCGTTTCCTCGCGCCCGGTCTGAGCGGAGCGTCCGCAAATAGTTATTATATCACATTTTTTTTCCCTTCGCAATCTGTTTCTTTTTATGGCGCTTGCGGGCATAGACACCGCCTCCGACGCCTCCGCCCACGGCGAGGACGCCGAGAAGGGAATACAGCCAGATCCCGCTGCCGCCGCCCTCGCGGGAGCCCGGTTCACTCGGTGGTGCCTCGGTCTCTTTCGGGATCGTGCGGTAGACCGGCCGGAGCATCTGATGCGTGGTCTTGCCGTGATCCACGATCACCGTGTAGGACGGGCTCGAGGATACCTCACGGCCGCTCTCGTCGATCCATTTTTGAAACTCGACATCCCCCCAACGTTGTCCGGCGATCAGCTCGACCTCATAAGTCGTGTCCGGCGTTACCGCGATGCTACGCTCGGTATCCGGATCCGGGTTGCGGTAGAGGTTCTCCGCTGCATTCGGCTTCAGGTCGCTCCCCGCGTCACTCACGCGACAGATATAAGCGGTCTCCTCCTTTGCCGCCACGGTCCTCCCCTGGCGGAACACCGCCACCGGCTGGCCGCCCTGATAGACAACGGCATCTACATCCGCCGCCTCACCGATCCGGAAGGTTTCTTCGAGCTTGCCGGCCGGCGTGCTGCCGCTCTGGTTTTGATAATAATTGTCCTTACTCTTTATCAGGTTAAAATACTTCTCCGGCGTGTGCGCCTGCCCGATCTGCTGCATGTTTTTCATCAGGGTACCGATCAGAGCAAACCCGTCCTTACCGGAATGGACGTAATCGTAATGTGCAACCTCAAAAATGATATAGACCAGCGACTTCCACATGCTTCCGACCGACTGGTATTCCTCCTGGGTCAGCGTCTGCTCCAGTCCCGGTCCGAACCATTTCCACAAGGCAGCGTAGAGCTCGTCGCGCTCCTCCTTGGTCTTGGTCGCGATCCCTTCCTTTACGGCATCGATCATATCATCCAGGCGAAAAAGTCCCTTGACGCCGAGGTACTTTTGGAACCCTGCCACCGATGACGCCACCTCACTGATGTGCTCGGAGGAGGAGGTCATCATGAATTTTAACAGTTGGGAGAGGATCTCCTCCAGCGTCTCTCCCTCCTCGATCCGCGTTTCGGAAAAGGCTTTGCGATCCGGTGCCACCGTGGCCTGAAGCGATCCGATCAGCTGCTGCAGGTAGTCCGACTGGGAGGTAAAGCGGGTGGAGTCCACAAACTCAATCCCGTTTGGTACTGTTACCGGCCACTCCATCGCATACTGGACCTGAACCACGTAAGACGGAAAACTGTTTCCCGGGTCATCGAGGATCACCTCATCTCCGTAGTGACCGAAACCCATATAGCTCGGGACAACCATCGGTACCGAGTCCTCACGATTGATCGTACAGTGGCTGTTAGGGTAGCTCCGTGTTTTCTGATAAGCCGCCTGCGGCGTGGCAAAGGAGTAACCGTATATGTTGGCCCCCGTCGGGTCATAAGCGTCTGTTAACTCCTTGGTCAAAAGATCGGTCACCGCCCCGGCTCGGGAAAAGCCGGCGATCCAGAACTTCGTTTTTGCGGGATCGATCGCGTATTCTTTGATATAGTTTTCGACCGTCGTTTTGGCTCTGTCGGCCGCCGTTCGAAAGCCCGCGGCATCGCCCTCACTGCCGACCTTCATGTTTCCGAGCCACTCCTTTTCGTAGCCGGCACCGCGGATGCCGATCGGGATCAGCGTGTATACCTGCCCGTCCAGTGTAATCTCCTTTCGCCCAAGCACCACACCGATCGTATCCTCTCCGGGCTTGCTGACAAAGTCCGTGTTCACGCAGATGTCCGTGCATCCGATCCGGTCCAGAAGCTCACGGGCATTGGCGGATTTGTTTTGATAGGCGATCGATTTGCCCTCGTAGGATGCCATCGCCGCTCCCGCCAGGCACATCGACATTGACGCGAGATGCTCATCGTATACGGTCGCACTCTCGCGGAAGTAGCCATCCGAGTAATAAAAACGCTCCCGCGTGTCGAACGAGGAGCCCGCACCACGGTAGCTAAAAGAACCCACGATAACCGGACAGCCCTGGTAGGACTGGATATGTCCGAGCGCCTCGGTGACGGCGGCCTGCCCGGAGACAGCACCCGTCGTGGCGTCCACTCCGTCTGCCTGCGACGCGAGCATAAAAATAGCCACAGCAAAAGCAGCCCACGCCCTGCGGCGCATCGGCGCATGTTTACTGTGACCTGAATGACCCTTCATAATGCCTTTCACCTTTCGATTTATGGGTATATTATACCGCTTCATCGAAAGACTGTCAATCGAAACACTTTTAATCAGAAATCTCCACGATGTAGGAGGCGGACCCGAGACTGATGATATCCCCGTCCTTGATCCGGTGTCTTTCCCACGGTGTCAGCTGTCTGCCGTTGAGCTGCGTCCCGGTCTGAGACTCCTCGTCCACCACGAAAAGTGACCGGTTTTCTCGCTCAAATCGGGCGTGTACCGGTGCAATCCCGTCCCCCTCCACCTGACCGTCGACCTGTCTCTCATCCCGACCGATCCGCCAGGGAAACATCGTCACCGGCATCACGCGGAGTCCCCCGGTGGCGGTCTGCGGGAGGAGGCATAGCGTGATCTCATCCTCCTCACCCCACACGATCTCAGGTGGCTTGGCCGGCCAGAGACGATACGTCCCGATCCCGGCCACGATCATGAAAAATAAATACGCCACGATCATCATCGTGATATCCGTCTCCCCCGATACCGGTTTTTGAAAGCAGCCGCAGCGAAAACAGATACTGGGGATGAGAACCCCGGCAGCGAGGACACCGATCGGAAGATAATATACCCGTTTATCCAATCCGGTATCTCTTCTTTCTTTCCCCGGGCGGGTCGCGGTTTCTTTTCTCGGGTTGGTCGACGTTTCTTTTTTTGGCTTGCTCGCTGTCTGCGTTTTTTTTGCCCGCTTGATCGGGCTCCGTTTCGTCGTGTCTTCGCCCGGATCCGGTTCGCCTATCCGCACGCTTACGCCACCCTCCTCACGGAGAAACTCTAAAAGGGTTTTACGCGTCAGTCCACCTCGGGTTACCAGCGCATGCAGACGATATAAAAACTCGGCCGATCCTCTGTCATACTCCGGATATTTTAAGGCCTGTTCCACCAGACGACTCATCCCTTCACTGAGATCTTTTCTGTGTTCACCGGCATAGAGCATTTCCACCTGAGGCTGATCGCCGGCAACAAAAATCATCTCCGGTTCCATCAGCAAATGCTCACCGTCCAGGAGGTATTCCTCCAGACGCTCTCCTGTCTGTAAGATCTGTTCTAACGCATCGATCCACTGCTCCTTTGACAGCGGCCGCTCGTCCAATCGACTCCCCAGATCCTGATACCCGGAGGTCTCATAGACGTATTCCCGATGTCCGTTAACCAACTCGATATCCAGCGGTAACACACCCGCGATCACATGCGCTCCGAGAATCCGATCTGCGATCCGCTCCTTTTCATCTCCGATGAGTCGGATATAACTTCCCGCACTGTCACTCCACACTTCCTTAACCATACGATCCCTTCTCCTTGTCAGTCTTTCCACGGACGGCATCGGCATCCCATTTCCACTTTGCCGGCCAGATTTCAGCCACCCGTACCGACTCCTCTTTCATGCCGCTTTTTCCTCCCCAGACTCTCTTTAAAAATCCAATCGAAACCGGCAGATCACAACCGACCTTTACCGTCTTTTTTGTCAATCCATCCTCGATATCCACATAGTTCAGAGAGAAAAGAAACAGCTTCTTTTTTAACTCTTTTTTCAGTTTCTTTTTAAAGGTACTGTCATCCCATTTTTCATCCTCTGTCTGATGGATCCAGCGTGTCGTCTGACGCTGTAATACCGACTCGGTAACCAGCCGGTCATGCACATATAATCCGGTATATAAAATCGCCATCAAGACCACGATACAAATCGTTATAATAAAGGTTGCCTCGACCGTATAATACCCACCTTTTTTTATACGCAGAAGTTCTCTCACAACAACATCACCATCCCGTATGAAACACAGACAAAAGGAACAAACGGCATCTTATATTTTAAGCCTACTTTTTTGATAACCAAAAGCGCGCCGCCCACGATCGCCGCCAGGAGTAAACTGACCAGCAGCACCTCCAGATTTCTGGATACACCGATCGCCGCACCCGTCACCGCATACACCAGTGCATCGGCTTCACCGATTCCGCCGCGACTCACGCGACTCACCCCATACAGCAGCACACCAACACCTATCCCCAGCGCAAGCCTAACCGGACTCACACCTATCACCAGGCGCGTCACACTCGCCAGGAGTAAACACACCACCCCCGGCCATATCGGAATGCTCTTTTTCCTAATATCAATCACCCCCATGCATAGGAGATAAACCAAAATCCCAACATCTATTATTAATTCCATTTTTTCTTCCTCCCTCAGTGATAACACACCGTCCCAACGCAGTAGCCATCTGCGATCGTCCACACTCTACCTCAACCACACTTGCTACACGCCACGCGTTCCCCCACCTCCGACAGCAGCACCTCCTGTATCGTCCGCTTAATCTCACTGCACCCGCGATTCGTATGATACCGATCCCCGTAATTCGTAACCCACACCGGCGCGTCCGCCCATGGCGCACCACCTCTCGCGCACCGCTGACAGGGCCTATATTTTCCGCCTCCGCTGTTCCTCATATGATCGACATCCCCATACAAAACCTGCGACACCTTCAACTTCAGATACGTACAGATTTTATCCCGGTGATACACTCGTCCCGTCGGCGTTATATAAACGATAACATCGTCTTCTTCCTCCTGCTTGGCCCGCGTATCCATTCCGACAAAGGCACGCGAGTGGATCCTCTCCTGGAATCGCGGATGTAGAAAATCAAACACCGCAAACGGTAACGAAGTCGTATAGCTGACAACCAGATCGATCTCATCATTCTCCTCGAGAAACTTTGACCCGATCAGCGCCGTCGTGAGCGACGTGTCCTCCAGATAGGCCGCCAGTTTCCCACGATAATACAGCATGCTTTTGGCCTGCGCAGTCAGCCCCGCTCCCACCTCAGCCGACGCTTCACTCACGGTACGGAACATCGCATGCCGCACCTCGTCCTGCGTCTTTACAACCAGACCGAGATAAGCGATCGTGAGAACCGCAAATAAAAAGATGGGTAAAACCAAAGCGGCTTCCACTGTTAACGAGGCGGCAGAGGGTATCCTATCGCGATATGCAGTATTTTGAGACAGTATTCTTTTTACTGTTTTTTTAAGTTTACAACAAGGCAACAAAGACCCTCCTCCTTTCTTTTACTAGCTGGGAATTGCAGGAATAGAATACCCTCTCCCGCCTCGTAAATTCTCACAGATAGCCCGCATGGATCCGACACAGATACGCGTAACCGGACAGGTCACGATCGAGGATGTCCGAGATCATCGGCAGATGAAAAAACTTGGACGGATAATGAAAGCCTCCCTCCACCTCCATGTCAAACAAACACTTCCCGATCGAGAAACCTTTATACCCGTTTTTCTTCATGTCATTTTCAATCATATCCATCACCCGATACCGCCTCGTCTCCGCCGGTGTCATCGCTAAAAATAACCAGATGTATTCCCGATAACCAAACGATGTACTCGTTGCTTTTTTATATTTTTTCGCTCGCGAAACGATCGCGGAATTCGTGATCAAAAACACCTCCGGAAACGTCGTTTTAATTTGCTTGGATGTCTTGACGATCGGTACCTCACGCTCCATCAAAAGAGCTGCTACATCGGTCATGCTTTCTACCATCGCCCATACGACCATGATTAGGGTCTGCGTAAACCGGATCAGAAAAACAAGCCCGGTAAACCCGACGACCGCCACAGCTGCCGTGAAGGCTTCCGCCCGCTTCGCTCCGTCCGAAAGAATCGCTAAAAAGTTGGTCACCGTCCGCAGGATCATGATCCGCGAGAGGACGGATTCCAGATTATCCTTATCACTTTTTTCTCCGGCAACCGCATACTCCCATCCATAATCCAGCGCATGCTTCCACTCTTTTTTTCCGCTTTCTTTACCGGATGTTTCAGACGCTGTATTCCCTTTTTTATTCGACGTATCGGCCGGGTCACTCCGGTACTGCTTCAGCTCCTGCGTGTAGCTCGGAAACATCTTCGTGATGTAGGAGTCCAGCATGAATTCTTCCAGGCCGTACGCCGCCACGTCGCCCATGGTCCCCGAGAGTTCGACCTCTTCATCTCTGGCCAGGTGGTCCATTCGGTCCCCATAGTTTTTATTCTCCGATGATTCCTGTTTATAATACTTTGCATATCGATCCTCCTTCTTAATCCCCTTGGTCGAAATACTGTCCGGGTTCTCACATACCAGGCCGAGGAGTCCTCCCCCGATCGCATCTCCCAGCGCATCAAGAGGGCTGGCCCCGTCTCCTCCTGCCTGATCCACACCGCTGTAATCAAAGGAAAGACTGTCCGTATCGTAATCCTTCCACAGCGACTTTAACTGCTTTTTTCTTTCTCCGGCTCCCAGCGAGTGATCGGTCAACAGCGTTTCTGTTTCCTCCAGTACGCGCAGATTTCCGCTCAGCGAGGGAAGTCCTGCGATCACCCGTTCCGCCATATCACTGTGATTGGCTTTCATATAGTCGCTCTTCAGACGTTTGCCTTCCTCGATCGCCTCTTTTGTTTTTTCGATCACCTTACGGAGTCCGGACAAAAAAGTCTGCCCTGTATCCTTCCAGTTGGATGGTGTTTTATTGATCTTCGGTTTCATCGCCTTCCAGATCGTCGCCTCCTGGATACCGAAATCCGCTCCGTCAAAATCCTTTTTCACGGCATACTTTTTGGCAAACCAGGAGGTGCCGGTTACCTTGCCACTGTCACTGATCCGGATCCCGTCTACCAGGTTCATCAGTCGGACGATCCGGTCATCCAGTTTTTTATCTTCTCTCTCCTCTTCCACACTTTCCTCGATCTGATCGGCCTGCTCCTCTGCCTCCGAAAACTTCCCGATTTTTTTCATCAGTTTTTGCAGTCCCTCCGTCGTGGCAAAGCGCTCCATATAAGCGACGATCTCCCGCATCAAAGGTTCCGCTTTATGATCTCCTACCAGTGTTTTTTCTTTTACCTCCAGTGATGTTAACTCCCCTTTCAAAAAATCCATAAACCCTGCTTTGTTTTGCAGACTGTCACTTATATATCGATCCATCACTTTCTCTAAAGGTTCTCCGTTATCCTCTAAAAAGAATAACCCGTAGTGATCATAAAGCGGTCTGGAATACTCCGTCAAAAGCGCATCGGCACCAACCCGGAGCACCTCCGTGCCTTGTCCGGCGCACGCAGCATAACGGGCGGTCTCGACACAGGTCCCCACCATCGCGAGGATGAGCACACCCACCAATGTCAGCATGACCGTCACGCTTCCCCTGGCTTTCTTCATCTATCCGATGATCTCCGTCGAGTCAGAATTAAAACTCTTAAACGCGTTGGATACGACCTTGACGATCTGATTTTTAAACAATAAAACCAGGGCAATCAAAACGACTAATATTAATATGATTTCCACCACCCCGATGGCGTCATCACACGTCATATACTCCCGGACCTCCGCCCGCACATCCTGTATTTTTTTCATCTCTTTTCTCCTTTCTTACATTGACATAAATGCGGGAACCATAATGATCCCCATGACCAATCCCAACATCACCATCATCGGAAACAAAAGCTTGGTCCCGGCCACCTCTCCTTTTCTCAGCGCCGCCTGCTTCCTCTCGATCAGCGAGTCCGATGCCTCCTGTTCCAGGATCGCCAAAAGTCCCTCGGCACCCTTACGCAGGTTTTGAGTCACCACCGATGAGAATCGCATATACGGCATACAGCGGCACCGTCTCCCAAAGTTTTCGATTGCCTGTGCCTCTGTCACACCGTCCCGCAGTTCCTGCATCGTTACGCAAAGTTCCTCGTAAACAAAGTGCTTACTCCCGCCATCCTCCAGTTCTCTCTCATACTCACCGGCGATTCGCTCGATCGCAAAGCGCAGTGTCAGCCCCGCTCCCAAAAGCAGCATGACTTTATTAATAAATCCCGGGTGGTCGATCATCAACTGTTCCTCACGACGACTCAGTCCGCGCTTGATCTGTTCGCGCCAGACAAAGGGAAGTGCAAACATCACCCCGAGCAGTACAAAGACAGACATATAATCCTTACCCGGTTTTTCCTCTGTATACTGATACCCGGCCGGCAACTCTACCAGCTCTTCTGCCGCTTGTTTTTTTAACGCTTTTTTTATCTCTTTTTTTGCCTGTCCGGTCGCCAGTTTTTCCGCACTGATCACCGGCTCATCCAGGTGGATCGGATAATGATAAACACCCTTATAATTCTTCCATTTGGCCTCTACCATAACCTCGGTGTCGACCCCCTCCTTTGGGATATGCGACGCGATCAGTGTACCGTCTTCACGCAGATAGGTTTCATCGACCGTCCACGATAACTCCACCTCGGTACCGGGGACGTTTTTAACAAAAATCAACCGCTCCTCGACATGCTCGCGGGAAGCATTTTTCCCCAGGATGTTTTCACTGACATAATGGTCCACCCGGTTTCCGATCACCGTTTTTTCATCTGCGTTAAATACCCGGTCCGATACGTCAAAGGAAAACAGTTTTTCCCATCGTCCGCTCTCGGCATCACCTGCTACTTTCAGAGAGATTTCCTCCTCGGTCTCCGGGCGGCGGATGTAGTGACCGTTTTCGAGTAGGCCTTTTTCTTCTTCACCCGTAAAACAGATCAGCCATAGGAGAACCACGGCCAAAAGCAGGACAGCTACCAGACCGATCCTCTTTTCCCAAAGACCGGTAAGTGCCGCATCCGGTCGTGCTCTCGGCTCCATCGCACACACAAATTCGCGGGTATTTTTTTGCCGAAACAAAAACTCCTTTACCGGCCTGATCTTCAGAAAAAATCCCCCGATCGACAACTGCTTTTTTTGTTTCTTTTCCCGTTTATTTTTATCCTCTTTTTTTCTCCCTTTTTTAAACATAACTCTCCCCTTCTCCGTCCATCTAGTACCGGATATTCATGATCCTCCGACTCCACCATACGGCAGCGAGATAGGTCACCAGTGCCACGGTCATAAACAGTCGTCCCGACATCCCGTGATAAAGCGGATTTAAAAAACCCGGTGAGAACACACGCAGATATACGATGATCATCAGCGGGATCACCATCATGCACAGAGACTCCAGACGTTTACCTGCAATCATCGTCCGAACTTCTCTCTCGATATCCGTCTTTTCATTGATCGCGTCGGCTGTTCGTTTCATCACTTTTACGAGGTTACCGCCACTGCGTCTGGCTGTCGTATACACCTGTGAAAACACGATGATATCGGAGACGCCGCTCCTCACCCCGAGATCATAAAACAACTCGTCTAACGGCACACCGAGCTCCGTGCGCGATCGTATGTCTCTCAGCTCCCGCAGGATGATCCTCTCCTCCCCATATAGGAGCGTCAGATCACGCAGTGCCTCACCGACCGCGTTTTCCATCGAGTATCCGGCAGACAGTGCGGCAATCATCGATGCCAGCGCGTCACGAAACTCCACCATCAGCTGCCACTTTCGTTTTTCAAAAAGGTTCTTTTTATGGATTTTTAAAAACCCTGCCCCGCCGACCAGGATACCGATCGCTGCCATGATCCAGTGTGAATAAAACAACAGCATAATCCCGAGTCCTCCCGCTGCCCCAATCGCACCATAGATTACATATTCCTTCAGTGAATATGTATACGCGTTATAATCCACACGACTGTTCACACGACCACCCCCGCTCTCTGACATTTCTCGATCGAACGCAAGTTGTTCTCTGTTTTCTTCAAACACCCCTGCACCTTACCATCCTTTTCCCCTGTTTCCTCAAACGCATACAGAGGATACAGCTCGATCTTTCCCTCCACCACCTCGCCGACCTCCGTCACCTCCAACACCTTTCTCGACTTATCCCGAAGTCGTCCCAGATGCACGAGCAGGTCGATCCCGGATGCGATCTGCTGTCGGATGGCCGCGAGCGGGATATCGAGTCCCATCAGAACCAACGTCTCCATACGGTTCAGCATATCCGCCGGAGAGTTGGCATGCCCGGTGGAAAGGGAGCCATCGTGTCCGGTATTGTAAGCCGTGAGCATGTCGATGGCGGCTGCGTCTCGGATCTCACCGACGATGATCCGGTCCGGCCGCATACGCAGCGCACTCTTTACGAGGTCCCGGATCGTCACTTCATTTTTGCCCTCGACATTGGCGTTTCTCGCCTCCAGTCGGACGAGGTTATCGATGCTCCGTATCTGCAGCTCCGCCGAGTCTTCGATCGTAATCACGCGTTCCGTCCGCGGGATAAAGTTTGACAGGATATTTAAAAAGGTTGTCTTCCCGGCACCTGTTCCGCCACTGATAAAAATGTTGTACCGCGCCTTGACCATTTTTTTCAAAAACTCCTCAACCTCCTCTGTCACCGCACCCATTTCGATCAGATCACGCATCGTCATCGCTTCCTTGGGAAACTTTCGGATCGTAATCACCGGACCCTCGATGGCCACCGGCGGTACGACGATATTGACACGCGATCCGTCCTCCAGCCTCGCGTCGAGGATCGGATGGGATTCGTTGACGATCCGATTTCCGGTGGATGCGATCTGCTGCGCGATATCCTCGAGCCGGTCCTGCCCCTCAAAGCGCAACCCGGTCTCCGTGATGCGGCCGCCCTTTTCGATAAAAATCTTGTCCACACCGTTCACCATAATCTCTGTGACATCCTCATCCTCCAGGATATCCTGGAGCACATCCATCCGGCGGAGCGAGTTAAAGACCTCATGTCGGATCAGACGTTTTTCTTCGAGACGTAAATAGTTCTCGCGTGAGACGATCTCGATCTGCTCCTCGATCTTTCCGCGCAGCTCCTCATCACTTAACTCCACCCCCGGCGGCAGTCCCCCGATCACACGCTCCCGGACCTGATTGCGGAGTCGTAATACGAGATCGTCCTCACTGTTTTCCTCTTTCATCTGCTCACCTCTTCTAAAACCCCTTTGACAAAGGCCTGTCTGTTTTCATCACGAAGCCAGTTCTCCGGAGGCTGATTCTCCATATCCCGGATCCACGCTGTCCAGCCATCCGGCATCACGACCGTCGTTCCCGGGTCTGTCTCTGTATGGTTTTCGGTTTTGGCATACCGCCTCCATCGTGCCGTAAATGCCTCTTCACACCCCTTACGACTCACCGGTATAAATCCGCTTACCTGTCCCAGCATCGGCATCGCCTCTCGGACGTCATTAAAAAGAACGACCACATATGTCCGATCACATTCCTCGGTTAATCTCCGGAAAAATATCCGCCTGTCCTCGTCTCCCACATCCCACAGATCCCGATAATGTGACACCGTCGGAAGTCGTGTCGCCTTCCCATACGTGATCTGTGACTGCTCAACCAGTCCCTTATAATCCTTGGATTCCAATCGAAAAAACAACTCTCCCAGATTGTTTTTTTCACCTACGGACTCCGACGTATAAAACACCGGGAACTCACACAGGTTGACATAGATACAGGCTCCATAGGTACCGAGTTCCTGTGATAAAAGAGCCGCTGTCACAGTCCCTTCCTCACCCGGTGAATACACCCCGTACACACCGGGCGGCGGTGCGCCGGACGGCCTGTCTGCTACATCCGTAAGCGCCATGATCCCCATCAGTTCACGGAGCAACTCGGGCGCTTTTTTCGCATACCCGATCCGATGCCTGTCTCCGTCGGATCGATCCGCGAGCATCCATAAAGTAGATCGATCTCCGGGATCCGCCAGGCTTCCCGACACATCATCGGTCAACCAATATTCATCGTTACTTTTCCTCTGACTCCTGCTCTCCCAAAACCGCTCTCTCTCCGTCACCATCTCTACCCGCAAGGTCGGATGGCGGTGACTGTTCAGATATCGGAGCAACCTCTTTCCGTACTCGTCATCGCATACATAGAGATATAGTTTTTTCTCTCCCATTACTGTCCTCCCATCATCGAAAAAAGCGTACCAAAACCTATCGCTACACCAAAGGGTATAACGCCGGTATCGCCTTCTTTTTTTCGATTATAATACGGTTGCATTCGGCCGGATAGTAACACCTGTTTTACATACGATCGTAGTCGCAGCCAGCGCTCGTGTATGCACCTGCAACGTATCACTTTCAGGATGGAAAAAACAGCGCCAATAATAAGGGAATAAAAGAGTACAAAAAACACACCCGGTATCCCGACAAAACTGCCGACAACCGCCATTAGTTTTCCATCCGATGCGCCGAACATCCGCCATCGAAAAAGAAAGAATCCTATGAATAAAGGGAAGACCATCCCTGCGAGCCAGGGCCACACACTGTTCAAACCCTGCAACTCAAGACGCCTGATCAGGCTGATGAGAAGACCCGATACCAGAAACCAGTTAGGAATCCGGTAGTCGGATAGATCAAAGAGAGAGGCGGGCAGGAGTACAAGGAATACAAAAATGTAATCCATGTAATAACTCCTTCTCACTGTCACAACCGATGTCGGTCGCCTCTGTTTGAATCTGGCTTTATTTTACCATAAAAAGAACACCGCGTCAAACATCTTTCAGACATCAAATCATGCCATTCAGACAAAATGAGGCGGTGTATTTTCAGATAAATATAACAAACATATGATTGATATTTTTTATGCCTGTATTATTACGCGCGAAATCCTCGACTCGGACTGACGCCGACACCTATCGTCTCTCGCAGATCCGATCCCGGACCATAGGTCAGTCCCGCGATGATGGTTTGCGTGTTCTGCATCAGCGGGGCCGACTCATCCTTGGCTGCTATTTCCTTAAAAGAAGGCAGCAACCCCTCTAGAATATGGGTTGTGTGATCAAAGCGCTCCGGATCCCGGTTCGCGATACCCTGGCAGAGCTCGCGGTATCCGAAGATGTAGAGCTGACGAAGATAAGTCGATATGTTGTAATGCATATCGAGCGCATACATCAGCTCCTGGATCATGCCTTTGGCGCGGTCGATTTCGTGACGCGCCTCCGGTATAGCTCCGGCCTCGAGGGCTTCCTTCCCCTCTTTGATTGAGGCCAGAGCTGCTTCATAGATAACAACAACCAATTCCGAGCGATTTGCCTGCGTAACACGCGTGGCAAATGCCTGGAGAGTTGACTTGTCCATTAATAACCTCCTAAAATCACACCGTGGCCGTACAGGCTGGCTTTTCCTCGGGGCGCTCACGCTCGCTTTGCTCACTACGCTTACGACATCCCCTCGTGAAAAGCACTCTGTACACCCACTGCTTTATTGCTTATCCTTGCAGCATCTGCAAGATGTTCTGCGGCTGATTATTGGCCTGCGAGAGCATCGATACACCGGCCTGGACGAGCACCTGGTACTGGGTGTACTTAGTCATCTCCTCGCTCATATCGACATCCTCGATACGGGAGCAGGCCTCGGTGAGGTTCTCACTTGTCTCGTCGACGCTGGCAACGGCCGACTCCATACGGTTTTGGTAAGCACCGAGCTTCGCGCGGACGGCGGTAACCTGTGTAACGGCGGAGTCAAAAAGGGAAATCGATTCCTGCGCACCGTCATAGGTACATACATTACAATACTCGATGTGTAAGGACTTGCAGTTAACCGGCGGTACGCTCATGTCGATCGTCTGGCCTTCGTTGGCCCCGATCTGTACCGATACATAACCGGCATCAAGCATCGTTACGGTAGCCGACTTATCAGCATCCGAAATCGTACCCCAATCCGACGTCTTTATCTTGCTGAATCCGTCAACATCAAATATCATCTGAAAACCACCGCGGTCCGTCACGGTCACGCGACCGCCGTCCGAGTGATAGGTTGCCGTTGCGGAGAAGTTCGGGCTGAGCGTTACCTTCGCATCCTGACCCTTTTCATCGATGCCGGCGGTCATGCCGAGCGCACCTGCCAGATCACCGGTGGTGTTGTCTACGCGCACCTGAATCTGACGGGATGCGCCGGTCTCCTTGGTCTTGAACTCAAGAACAGATCCGGCCGTGCCGACAGCGACTTCCGCAGCATCTTCATCCGTGTTGGCGCGCGGCGTCACTTCGATATTCATGTATTCGCCGTAATCGCGAATTTTTTCATAGACCTCCTGGAAGGTGTCATCCTCGCTGATACCGATCCCGATACCATTCATATAGATAGTTCCGCTCGCGTTGACCTTCTGCGTCATATCGCCGGTTGGGAAAGCCACCGTCTCTCTGGCGCGGGTCGGCTGTGTTGTCACCTTCAGATTGTAATCCGTCA